>NZ_MAEV01000001.1:0-190947 GCF_002013385.1 Mycobacterium sp. D16R24
AGTTTAGCCTCGCTGCCACTGCGACGAAGCAGCGCAAGTCGTGTATCTCGAGGCCTCTTACATCCACGTTGCCGATTATATCCAAGTAAGGGATGGACAATTTTGCGGGCTCTGGCCATGAGTATCGATGAGGGCGCGGATCGATTGATCACGTACCTCAATATTGGAGCGTCGGGAATGATCCGCCGACTGCTTGGAGGTATCAAACTGAATCGCACGCAATGTTGTTTGCTAAGTAATGACTATTGCTCAGAAAGCAATAGTCATTTTATCGAGGGCGTTGCTGTGTGGCGATCAGTGTAATGGTCATTGACCTGTAATAACGCCATCTACCAGCTATCTCCAAGCAATCATGAATCGAGCATCTATGATCCTTGTCACACACCAATAATTTGCGGCCGTTATATTTGCTATATATCGTCCTCGCCAGTTGCCTGATGGATGAACCGCGAAGTGCAAGACGGTGATACTGCGCGCTTCAAACATGTTGTAGGTGCTTCATGGGGGGCAACGGACATGTTTTCATTTTGAGTTGCCGTGCATTTAGGTTATGTGAAGAGTTTTTCTAGTCGAGAATTTCGGAAAGGTGACGGGAAAGGTGACGATGAATCCGCTAAAGAATTCAACTCGGCGATGGGGATCGGCGCACACGGCTATCCGGGCGGTTTCGGGCCTCTTCGCGGTGTTGGCGATGCTCTCCACGAGCGCTGTGGCTGCGAATGCGCAGGGTCTGCCTGACTCGAATTTGCTTGATCGGACCGAAGATGGCTGGGGCATTGAAGTAAGCACTCTCGACGAGGAAGTTAACCCAGTTCCGAATCTGGCTGCGACGGCGTTTTCGAGGGAAGCATTCGTGCAGTTCACGGGTGTTGGAAAGATTAACGGTCAGGGAAGCAACCCCGTGACCTCAGCATCGCTCACCATCGGCTACCAGATGGGATGCCAGATCGATCTAAGTCAGGGCATCACTTTGGGTGGGAGTGTAGGTGCTGGCGTGGGCGGTGGAGTCGGCGGGATCTTCGGTGGGCCGGGGCCGTTTGGTGCGGGCTTCGGCGCAGTGGGCGCGGGTGCGGGCATCAATGGAGGGTTGCAGTTCACATTGCGACCCGGCGGAATTGTCGCTATTCCGATGGACAGTATGGCTCTCAGAGGCAGTGAGGCGCGGTTGCGGGTGCGGAACATGCATATCAAGATCGACGCATGCGGAGGCCCGGTCACCGTTCGGTCTTTCACGCTGCTGAGTATCACGACCGATTTCACGCACTCCTCGTTGGCAACTTATGGCGAGCCCATTCAGATCTAGTGTGGGCAAGCCTTTGGTCGCCAGAAGTTCAATTCCTGTAATGCGATTAGGAGCACTATGCACAAGCTAGTAGCGAGGTCGGCGTTCGCGGTTATGTCGGTGAGCTTGGTTGGATTAGGGGTTGGTTCGGCGCTCGCTCACGCGGACCCGATACCAGCGCCTGCACCGGCGCCAGCGCCCAATCCATATCTCAATCCGTACAATTCCAGCGCGCCTGGGGCGGCGATTTATGGCGAGATGAGCCCATATGCCGGGGGGCGGGCTCCCGGTGTTAGCTCGCCGCAGCCCGGCATCGTGCCGGGATACGTGCCCGGTGGTTTGGGTCCGCTGGCTAGCGAAATCAGCACGGGGTCAAGCGGATATCGTCCGGGGACGAATGCAACCCTTCCGGGATACATGACAGGTCTTCCTATGCCCGACTTCCCCGCGAATCACATTCAGGCACCGCCGCTAAAGCTCCCGGGCAACTAATATGCAGCACGCAGGCCGGTTGAGTCAGATATTGGCCCACACCGTCCGTTGCATGGCGGTGTGTGTGGTTTCGCTTGCCTTAGGTGGTGTCCAGGTAGGGATTGGAGGCAACGTGGCCAAAGCGTCGTCTCCAGCCCTCCGCGACTTGTCTGGCTGGTTGGCTGATCCACCGATCGATCCTCTACCGGACCCTAGTCCCGGACTGTTTCCTCCGGGAGGCTCGGCAACGCCGCGCGCCGAAGATGCTCCGGGCCAGCTACCGGCGCCTGTATCACCGGCGCCAGTTGATGATTCTGGTGCGCCACCGGCACCGGCTGACACTCGACCCGATGATCCGGCTTCGCCGCAGGATTGCCAGATCATTCGGTCCGCGTCCGGGAGAATCGACGCATTGGCGATCAGGATCGCTCCCGCCTCGGATCCTTTTCCAACGAAGGAATCAGGGGAGCTGGTTGTCGAGAGCGATCTTCGGTTGTTCAATAGCATCGTCAGCTTGGCGGTGAGCGCTAGTGTGAACCTTGAGAATGCCCGCGAGAAGAACAAGTTTGAAATGTTCAAAAACACGGTGATCGCGATGAGCACGCTGTACACCGAACGCCGCAGTCAGGACCTCACCAAGCCAGCCACTGCGGAATGGGCGGCTCGTCTGGCACAGCTTCTGGATTCTTGGTCCAAGGCCTACGCTCTGATCTTGAACAGCTGTTATATCTGATGTGGTGGGTGGCCTTTCATCACGAAACGCCAGATCATCCGAGTTCGGGCCGGCGGGCTGGGCTACGACAGGCGTGGCATGCACTGACCCTAAGTCCCGCTGGCGGCTTTGCGTTCGAATGGTTGCACGGGAACGAACATGGCATCGAAATAGAGTGATCGAAGATCTGTTCGCAATGATGGATGACCAGCGGGCCACCACCACCACACTTCTGAAGATCGGCCTGCAAGTCACCAGCCGAGCTGTTCACGAGTCGCTTTAACGACGCGCTCACCGTTCAGCTGATCGGGCCGCGTACGCGTTCAGAGCAACCCGTGCGCGCGCAGATCCGATATGTACTTGGAGATGAGCGCGCGGTCGAGATGTGGAATGTCGGCGCTGTCGCAGTCGCTCCCGATCTTGTAGTCCTGCACTGCTTTCCGGAACATGTCGGTAGGTATATCGGCGCCGCGCCGCGGGTGGCCCGGCGCCCGATAGGCGTCCAGGAGGGGTAGTACTGAGCTGCGCCGCAGTTCGTCCGGCAGGCCCCGTAGCGCCGTCTCGAAGCGAGATAGCCATTCGGCGTAGTCGTCGATGATGTCGATGGCGTGACCGTCTTCGATAAGCCAGTCGACGAAGGTGTCCACGGATATGCCGTCGTCGTGTGGGTTCATGACGTCGTACGACCGGAATCCCTCGGAGTTGGCCAGACCCAAGGTGGTGATTGCCTCGGCGACGAAATCTACCGGCAGCCCTTCGTAATGCGCTCGTGGACGGTCTCCGTCGGAGCTTCCCTGGTAGAAGCTGCGCGGTGCGATTCCGGTGAGTACGAGGCTCAGCAGCATGCGGGTAAAGGCATCGGTGACGTTGAGCTGACCGCTATACAGGCGGTGGGTAAGGATCATGTCGGAGCGAAAGACGCTGGCCGGCAGGCCACACAAATCGTGTGCCTCCCGCAGCAGCACCTCGCCGGCCCACTTGCTGTTGGCATAACCGTTGGCGTAACTCGCGCCGATATGGCGAGTCGGGCTGACCGTGCGAATATCGCCGTCCTCGTCGAAGTCGGGCACCGCCATGGCGACTGCCATTGTCGATAGGTAGGTCACCGGCTTCATTCGCGTGGTCAGTGCCAGACGGATAACCTCCGCCGTGCCAAAGACATTGGGACCGAACAGCTGGTTATAGGGGAGCACGTGGTTCACCAGTGCCGCCGGATGGACGATCTTGTCGACCTCGCGGGCCAGTTGCTCCCACGTCGCGTCATCTACCCCGAGGCGAGGCTGGGCGATATCGGCGGCGACTACTCGCAGATGGCGCCGAGCCAACGCACGGAATTCGTCGAGCAGTGCCTGGTCGGTATCGCCGTATGCGGCCTCGAGACGAGCGAGGGCGTCGCCGTTGTCGTCACCGCGGACCAGGCAGATCAGTTGTCCATCGGACTGTGCCAACCGCTGCAGCCACTCCAGGCACAGGAATCTTCCGAGATACCCGTTGGCGCCGGTGAGTAGCACCGTGTTCACGGCGCCGGAGGGCGCGGCAAGTATGGAGGCGTTGCCGAGCGTCTCGGCGTCGATGAACTTGTCGAGCGTGAGTTCACTGGCGTTGATGACGGCCACGTCCGGCCCGTGCACGCTGGTCGCCGTGGCAATGTTGCTCTCACGCGCAGCCTCGATGTAAGCGGCGAGCTTGCGCAGATCAGCTGCGGGACCGGTGATCACACCAACCGGTACTTCGACGTCGAACAGATCGCGCAGCAGGTTGGAAAAGGTCAACGCCGACAGCGAGTCTCCGCCGAGATCGATGAAGTGATGGTCGGGACGCACCGCGTCCGAGGACATGCCGAGCAGTGCCTGGGCGGCCTCGGTGACGGTCTCGATGACCGGTCGCTGCTGTGCGGTATCGCGCAGCAGCCGTAGCTCTTGGACGCGGGCCTCGGCGAGGTCGGCATAGAGCTGTTCAAGCCGACCGCCGTAGTGCTCGATCATCTTGGGCCGTATCGGTTTACCTACGGCCGCGAGCATGCCGCTCTCGATCGTGAACGGGGTGGTTTCGATGATGAAGTCGGCCGGAAGTTCGTACGAGTGCAGATGGTTGGCGCGGGCGGTCCGCTGTAGCGACTCCCGGATCGAGTTCTTCATGTCGATGGGCGAATTGGTGTAACGCTGCAGTGCCTCTTCGGTGGGCACGATGACCGCCAACAGGTACGCGCGTTCGCTGTTGCCGTAGACGAAGATCTGGCGAACCAGCGGTGCGCCGACGTACACCGTCTCCAGGTTGGCCACCGCGACGAACTCGCCTTGGGCGAGCTTGATGACGTTGTTGCGCCTGTCCACGTACACCAGCTCGTCGGGCGCGATCTCGGCCATGACGTCACCGGTCCGGTAATAGCCGTCGGCGTCGAACACCTCGGCGGTGACATCGGGACGCTTGTAGTACCCGGGCGTCGCGGTGGCGCTCTTGACCAGCAATTCGCCACGGGGATGGGGCTTATCGGTGGTGTAGTACCCCAACTCGGGGACGTCGACGAGTTTGTAGTCGAGTACCGGCGGGCGGGAGATCTTGCCATCGCGGAACACGCCGCCCACCTCGGTCAAGCCATACAGATCGAGTAGGTGGAAGTTGAGGGAGGACTCCAGGAAGGTCTTCATTTCGGGGGACAGCGGCGCCGTGGCGAGCATGCCCGCGACCACGCGCCCACCGAGAACGTCTTCGCGCAGCTCGGTTTTGGCCGTGCGATCGGCAGACGCTGCATCGGCTCCTGCGGCCGTGAGTGCGTCGACACGGGTTTGGTAATGCTGGAAGAGCATGTCGACCACTCGCGGCACCACGCCCATGTGGGTGGGGCGTGCCAGCTGCCAGTCCTCGAAGAGTGTGGATAAATCGCTCTCCGGAACGAAGTAACACGTGCCGCCGGGAATGAAGGCGGTCAGTAGCCCCACTCGGCCTGCGAGGTGGTTGAGCGGCAGGAAGTTGACGTTGATGATCGGGGTGTCCCGGTTGGGTGCCGCACCCGAGGACCAGAAACGGGTCACCGTCCACTCGGTGAACGTCGCGCCCTTGGGCGCGCCGGTACTGCCAGAGGTGTACATGATCAGCGCCGTGCGCTGATCATCGCCGGCCGTGTACAGCACGGGCTCGGGCAGCCGTCGTCCCTTCGCGATGACTTCCGCGAGTGACTCGACAACGACCTTCATGCCGGCTTCCTGTAGGCGGCCCCTTGCCGCGGCGAGCTTTTCGCGATGATCATCGGTGTCGGGCCGGTAGTCGAATACCACCACCCGCCGCAGATCTGTAAGCCCGAGTGCTGCCTCCACCGCGAGATCGAGACTGTCCGCGCTCGCCGCCACCAGCCGAGGACTGGTCTCCTCCAGCATCATGCGCAGCTGGGCCACTGATGCGTTGTGTTGCAGCGGAATCGACACTGACCCGTTCATGAGCGTGGCAAGGTCGAGGGTGACGTAGTCGGGGCTGGAGAAGCCGATGGTGGCAACGAAGTCGTCGGCACCCACGGCGTTGGGGCCGTGCTGCCACTCGGCGAGAATGGCTGAGATGTTCTCGCGGAGCTCTCCGTAGGTGATCGTCTGGAAGGCGGGGAGCAGCCGATCGACCGTGCGGCCGGTGGCGGGGTCGACGACCGATTCGCGGGACCGGAAACCCATGACCGGCCGGTCGGCGTAGCCGGTCAGTAGAGCGTGCAGTACCTGCGACAACCGCAGTCCGGGTACCAGCAGGGAATCCATCACCTCAGGGTCGGGAATGGCCGCCTGGAACTGGGGGTCGGACTCGACCAGCTTCGCCGCCAGTGCCGCCGCATCGGTCACGGTGTGAGTCCCTTCTCTCGCTGAACAGACATGCATCGCACAGGTGTCTCAGGATTTTGCGTGCAACAGTTGTCTGCTCGCGGAATGGAGGTTAGCGGTCTGGCAGCGGACGCTCGACGATAACGCTGCGGCCCAACGGCTCCCGTTCCCGGCGTTTGGCGGCCAAGTAAACCTGAGCTGTTTCGTCGGCTACGGTGGCCCAGTCGAAGTCCGCGGTGAGCCGGGCCCGTGCCGCCACGGCCCGCTCGGCGGCAGCGGCCGGGTCATCGAGGGTGCGTTTGACCGCATCGGCGATGCCTGCCACATCGCGTGGGGCGAAGGACAATCCGGTCTCGCAGTCGATGACGGCTTCGCCCAGCCCGCCGACGGTCGAGGTCACCAGGGGAGTACCGGCGGCCGCGGCCTCCAGCGCCACGATGCCGAACGGCTCGTAATGGCTGGGCAACAAGATGGCGTCCGCGCGATGCAGCCACTGCAACAGACCCTCGTGGTCCAGGTTGCCCAGGAACTGAACGGACTTGACGACCTTATGCTTGCGCGCCTGTTCGAGGAGCCAATCCTGCTGCGTGCCATCACCCGCGACCACCAACACCGTTCCCGGGTGCGAGCGGCGAATCTTGGGCAGCGCCGCGATAGCGTCGTGGATGCCCTTCTCGTACTCGAGCCGTCCGACGAAAAGCAGCACCGGAGCGGACCCATCAGAGGGCAGTCGGGGAGCGAACACCCAACGGGTGACATCGATTCCGTTGCGGATGACGTGAACCTGCGGCAGTTCGGGCCCGAACAGCTGAGTTACCTCATCGAGCATCGAGGCCGAGCACGTGATCAGCGAGTCGGATTCGCGGGCCAACCACCATTCCACCGAATGCACCTGCCGGCTGATGCGTCCGGATACCCAGCCGCCGTGCCGGCCGGCCTCGGTGGCGTGCAGCGTCGACACCAGCGGCACGTCGAAGTGCTCGGCCAGGGCGATCGCCGGGTGGGCCACCAGCCAGTCGTGTGCATGGACGACATCGGGCCGCCAATCGCCGGACCCCTTGAAGCCCAAGGCCAGTCCGGCGCGGACCATCGCATGCCCCATGGCCAGTGTCCAGGCCATCATGTCGGTGCCGAAGTCGAAATCGTGTGGATCCTCGGCGGCCGCGACCACCCGGACACCTTCGGAAATCTCGTCGGATGTCGGGTGGCTCGCCGGGTCTGTGCCTGACGGGCGACGGGTGAGCACCACCACGTCGTGCCCGGCCGCGGCCAGCTCGGTCGACAGGTGATGCACATGCCGGCCCAGCCCGCCGATAACCACGGGTGGGTACTCCCACGAGACCATCAGGATTCTCATTGATGAGCCTCTCGGGCGAAGATCGTGTTCATCGTGGCAGCCTCCGAGCATCAAGCGCGCCGAACAGCCCGTCCGCACGGTTCCAGCCGTCCGCCAACCGGATCGCCGCATCGTGCCGTCCGCCGGCCAGCGCGTCGGCAATCTCACGGGTGGCGTGTGCGTGCAGATGAGCGCGATAACGCGCGTAATCGGCGGCCGAATCCTTACTGACCATGAACGGCCAGTCGCTGGACACCGTCAGCAGTGCCTCGCGCAGGATCTGATCGGCCACCCGATTCCGGGTATGGGGCGCCGGTTGTTCATCCAGGGCCTTGTCCACCGCGGTGAGTGCGGTGTCGACCACCTCGTTGTTCAGCTGTACGAGGTCGGCCACCTTCTCGCCGTTCCACACATGCCAGTCCTTACCGGAACCCCATGAGCTGGCAGGTAAGTCGAAGGGCTTGCCCACGTAGCCCTGTTCACGGGCCTGTTCCAGGGTGCCCACATGGATACCGGCCTCGGGCAGGGCGCGCAGCACACGCTCGAGCCACATCGGCCCCTCGTACCACCAATGGCCGAACAGTTCGGTGTCGAAGGCGGCGATGACATGCGCGGGCCGCCCGATGCGGTCGGACTCGGCGATGAGGCGCTGGCGCACGGTATCCACGAAGTCGCGGACGTGGACGTCGATCGCGGCATCGGCACGCTCAGGGTCGTACGGCGCCTTGGCTTCCGGAGCCACGTTGCGCCCGGTGACCCGGGCGGGTTTGAGGCCGGTGTCGTGGTCATAGGTGTGGAAGTCGCGGTATGCGGCATGACCGGGATATCCGGACTTGGGTGACCACACGCGATAACTCACCGTCAGATCGCGGCCGAACGCGACCACATCGGAGTCGCCCACGGGGCGGCCCAGTGAGGTATCACCCTGAAGGGACGGACCATCCACCATGAAGTGGTTGACCCCGGCGGCCGCGTAGCCCTCCTCCATGCCCGGGGCGTAGGCGCATTCGGGCGCCCAGATGCCGGAGGGTGCATGGCCGAAACGCTGTGCGGCATCGGCCAGCCCCTCGCGCAGCGCGAATTCGCGCAGCCGGGGGTGCAGCAGCGGCTGGAACGGGTGTGCGAGCGGGCCGCCCAGCAGTTCAATGGCTTTCGCGTCGATGAGGCCGCGCAGCGGGCCGCTGCCGCCGTGGCGCCAGTACCGGTCGAATTCGTCGAGGGCGTCTGTGGCACTGCGGTATTCGCGAACGCCAAAGGCCCGCAACATCTCCGGGCTCGAAGCAGTGCCGGGCTCTGCGTCGGTGCTCGTGATGGTGGCCGCCTCAAAGGCGCGTAACTGCCAGTTGGCCAGCCAGCTGTGCAGCCCGGTCAGGCAGTGTGGGTCGTCGAGCTGCGCGGCTACCACCGGGGTGATGCCGAGGGTGATCAGGCTCTCCCGGCCCTCGGCCGCCAGTGTCCGCAGCACCTTGAACAACGGCAGATACGAAGCCGACCAGGATTGGTATAGCCATTCCTCGCCGACCGGCCAGCGACCGTGATTGGCAAGCCACGGCAGGTGCGTGTGCAGCACCATGGTGAACAGGCCTGGAATAGGCTTCTTCGACTCCGTCACGCGATCACCGGTCTATCACCGCTATTGAAACCAGATCCAGACTCTGGTCAATGTCGCGTTCCGCCGCATCGATAATCTCGAAATCCTCGGTGGTCAAACCTGTGATGTCCGCGAGCAGATCCTGCGGCCACGGCGCGCCGGCGACCGCGCGCTCGATCTGCGCGTTGATGATCGAACCGCCGTACTTGGCGTCGAGCTCGCTAAGTCGTGGTCCGTGAAACACGCCATTCATCGACTGCACCGAAAAGCCGTTGTCTACAAGGAGTTCGGTGAGCTCGGCGGCATTCAGCTCGCGGGTGTGGAACGGATTCAGCGGGGTATCGCGCCCGGGGGAGAAGGTGATGCGATTCGGGGTGCTGATCAGCAGCGAGCCACCGGGGCTGAGCACACGCGCGCACTCACGGATGAACTGGCCCTGATCCCACAGGTGCTCGATGACCTGGAAGTTCACCACCACATCCACGGCGCCGCCGGCCAGCGGCAGGTCTGCCAGGTTTCCGGCGCGCATATCCACGCGGGGATAACGAGCCTTCACATGCGCGATCGCGGACTCGTCGTAGTCCAGACCGATGACGTGCCCGGCCACTCTGGCCAGCATGTTGGCGCCGTAGCCCTCACCGCTGCCGGCCTCCAACACCCTGCGGCCCGCACAGAGGTTACTGAGCCGCTCGTACACCACTTCGTGGCGGCGGAACCAGTAGTTCTCCTCGGCGATCCCGGGCACGGTCCGCTCCCCGGTCAGCGCCAGGGCGTCCGGGTCATCGGTGGGCGGGTCGGTCAGGTGCGAGTTCATCGTTTGGCAGGCTATCGGGTGAACACCGTGTCTTAATACTGGTGGCCCAGATCACAGGCCGGAAACCAGGAGTGAACCGGTTATGGTGTACGGGCGAACTCCGTATATTACCCGTGAGTAACTTTGTTCGCCGGATTAGTCACGAAACGTGACAGTGCGACCGGCGTAGTACGGGCGCGCACGGAACTACCACGTAGATAGCTAGCAGACAGCGAAGAGGAAGGATGATCGGAGACTTATGACGAATATCGCGGTCCTGATCAAGCAGGTCCCAGACACCTGGTCAGAGCGCAAGCTCACCGACGGTGACTTCACGCTCGACCGGGAAGCCGCCGACGCGGTGCTCGACGAGATCAACGAGCGTGCCGTCGAGGAAGCGCTGCTCATCAAGGAGCGCGAGGGTGGCGACTCGGTCGTGACCGTCGTCTCGGCGGGTCCGGAAAAGGCCGCCGAGGCCATCCGTAAGGCTCTGTCCATGGGTGCCGACAAGGCAGTTCACCTGCTCGACCCGAGCCTGCACGGGTCCGATGCCATCCAGACCGGCTGGGCCCTGGCCCGCGCGCTGGGTCAGGTCGAGGGTGTCGAGCTGGTCATCGCCGGTAACGAGGCCACCGACGGCCGTTCGGGCGCCATCCCCGCGATCATCGCCGAGTACCTGGGTCTTCCGCAGCTGACGCACCTGCGCAAGCTGACCGTCGAGGGCGGCGTCGTCAAGGGTGAGCGCGAGACCGATGAGGGCGTCTTCGAGGTCGAGGCGACTCTGCCGGCGATCGTCAGCGTCACCGAGAAGATCAACGAGCCGCGCTTCCCCTCCTTCAAGGGCATCATGGCCGCCAAGAAGAAGGAAGTCGCCGTACTGACCCTCGCCGAGATCGGGGTTGAGGCTGACGAGGTGGGTGTCGCGAACGCCGGTTCGACCGTGCTGTCCTCGACCCCCAAGGCCGCCAAGACCGCGGGCGAGAAGATCACCGACGAGGGCGAGGGTGGCTCCAAGGTCGCCGAGTTCCTGGTTGCGCAAAAGATCATCTAAGACCCCCTAAATACAGAAACGAGAAAGCAAAGTTATGGCTGAAGTACTTGTGCTCGTTGAGCATTCAGAGGGCGCACTGAAGAAGGTGAGTGCCGAGCTCATTACCGCTGCCCGCGTCCTGGGCGAGCCCTCGGCCGTGGTTGCCGGTCCTGCCGGCACCGCCGCCCCGCTGATCGACGGTCTCAAGGAGGCCGGCGCCGCCAAGATCTACGTCGCCGAGTCCGACGTCGTCGACAACTATCTGGTGACCCCCAAGGTCGACCTGCTGGCCAGCCTGGCCGAGACCGCCAGCCCCGCCGGCATCCTGATCGCCGCGACCACCGAGGGCAAGGAGGTGGCCGGTCGGCTGGCCGCACGCCTGGGCTCAGGCCTGCTGACCGATGTGATCGAGGTGCGCGAGGGCGGCAAGGCCCTGCACTCGATCTTCGGTGGCGCGTTCTCCGTCGAGGCCCAGGCCAACGGCGATGCCCCGGTCATCACCGTGCGTCCGGGTGCCGTCGAGGCCGCACCGGCCGCCGGTGCGGGTGAGCAGGTTGCCGTCGAGGTGCCCGCACCCGCCGAGAACGCCACCAAGGTCACCTCGCGCCAGCCTGTGGTCGGTGGAGATCGTCCAGAGCTCACCGAGGCCAACATCGTCGTGTCCGGCGGTCGTGGTGTCGGTAGCGCTGACAAGTTCAGCGTGGTCGAGGAGCTCGCCGATTCGCTGGGTGCCGCTGTCGGTGCCTCGCGTGCCGCGGTCGACTCCGGCTACTACCCGGGCCAGTTCCAGGTGGGCCAGACCGGCAAGACCGTGTCGCCGCAGCTGTACGTCGCGCTGGGTATCTCGGGTGCTATCCAGCACCGCGCCGGGATGCAGACCTCGAAGACCATCGTCGCGGTCAACAAGGACGAGGAAGCCCCGATCTTCGAGATCGCCGACTTCGGTGTGGTGGGCGACCTGTTCAACGTCGCACCGCAGCTCACCGAGGCCGTGAAGGCTCGCAAGGGCTAAACCACCCCATGCAGCCCTGGAGCCGCCCCGCCGGCGACATCCAACCTCAGGGGGCGGCTTACGGTACGCCACTGGACTATCCGGAGCCTCGACCACCGCGTCGAGTGCCCTGGATAGTCCTTTCGGCGTTTTTGGGCCTCCTCGTCGTGGGGCTGGTGGTTGCCGTCGTCGCCGTCGGCTCTCAGCGCAGCATCGTGGGTGTGGCCGTCATGGCCCCGGGAGAGTCCCCGATGACCCGGATGTCGGCGCCTCCCGCGCCGACGTCGGGGGTGATCCCTCCTCCCAACGGGTCCATAGGGCCACTCGGCGGCGCGACGTACGGGCCGGGCGAGAAACTCCAGCCCATCTCGATGCCCACCTACGTGCCGTTCAATTTCAACCTGCCCGCGGGGTGGGGGTGCATGCACACCGAGAACAAACCACTGGATAAGCGCGTCACCTGTATGGACGAGGCCAACAAGGGCGGAGCGGCCGGCTGGATCGGGTCGAATCGGTGTGCGGACGGGTGCGGGAAGTCCACGCAGGACAAGGTGCGCGCGAAACTGCCGGTCGATGTGCAGTCCTGGAAGCCGATCGACGATGCCACGTCGTACGCGCGGATGACGGGCACCCTCGGAAACGGTATGCGTGTGGTCCGCATCGCGATGACATGTGCCTTCGCTTCGACCTCCGGCGGATCGCGCGACACCCTGGCGGTGGCCATGCTCACCGGGCCGCCCGAGACCGAGGACACCCTGCAGAAGATCGCGAACGAACTACGGTCGCGAATTCCGGCTTAGAGTCCGTTGCGCAGCTGCCTGCGTGAGGTGATGCCGCGCTTGGCGAAGACCTTCCGCAGATGCCACTCCACGGTGTGCGAGCTGATGAAGAGCTGAGCGGCGATCTCCTGATTGGTCAGACCCTGCCCGGCCATCCGGGCGATCTGTGCCTCCTGAGCCGTCAGTGTTTGGGCTGAGGCGGAAGATGAACTGGCGGAACGCTTCCGCACTTTCGCGCCCGTCGCGAGAAGCTCGCGCTGCGCCCTCCCGGCGAAAGCCTCGGCGCCCATACCCACGAAACTCTCGTGCGCCACGGTGAGAGCCGTGCGGGCATCGGCTCGCCGGTGGCAGCGGCGTAGCCATTCTCCGTAGATGAGGTGTGCCCGGGCCAGGTGGACGGAAATCCTTGTGCTGGATAGCCGTTCGATGGCCTCGCGGTAGCAGGCCTCCGCGTCATCGTCGACGGCGAGCAGCGCCCGGGAACGCGCCACCATGCCCACGGCCCAATCGCTATCGCCGACCAGCGCCCGCTCTTCCAGTTGGCCGAGCGCCTTGGCGGCGGTGTCCTGTTCGCCGCAGCGTGCGGCCGCCTCGATCAGTTCGGTGAGGCACCAGCAGTACAACCCGAGATCCTCGTGCTCGCAGGCCCTTCGCGTCGCGTGAAACGCGAGCTCGTAGCGACCGAGGCCGTTGTTGAGGACGCCTGCCGCATAACCCATTGCGCCGAGTAGCCTGCCCTCGCCCCTGGCCGCGCCGTCGCGCATGGCGGCATCGATCAGTGGTATCGCCTCGGGTTCCGTACCCCGCCAGGCCGCCAAGATCAACGAGTGATACCTGATCGGTGCGTGGCCTGTCGCCGCGGAGATGGCGTCGGCCTCCTGGACAAGCTCTGCGGCCGCATCGAGCTCGCCGGCGTTCACGTGCACTCCGGCGCGGTAGATCAGTGCCGACGGGAGAACCGACAACGCACCGACATCACGGGCGATTTGTACCGCACGGGTTGCTAAGTGATGACACATCTGGTCGTCCCACACCTCATGTGTGGCCGATTCGAGGGCAATGGGGAACGCCTGCCACATCCAGCTCGTATTGCCCGGACGGTCGGCCTCACGGCTGATCAGAGAGAGGGCATCCCGCAGCGTCTGGGCGCTTGCCGCCGCGCCATGGGTGATCCGCATCGCCAGGCCATCGAGCAGAAGATCGGTCGGCCGTGGGGGCTGCGACCCGGCCGGCGCCAGCCGCGCGGGTTCAGCCACCTCCACCGCGCCACCGCGCGGACAGAGCCGGCCGCCATACATGGCCGCCCCTACCGCATCCAAGTAGGTCTCCCGAGCCAGGTCGTCGTCCAGATTCTCCAAGTCCTTGGCGGCATCCAGCAGGCCGATCGCGGCGCTGGACACCGCCGTGGAGCCATCCGTGCCCACCCGGCTTTCCGCGAAGGCGATCTTCGCGCGTAGGCGGGCTGCTCGTGCCCGCGCCAGCGGATCCAGCGGGGCCACGTCTGCGATGGCGAGCAGCTCGCGGGCGGCGTCGTAGGCCGCCGCATCGTGTTTTGACTGGGCCGCGGCCAGCGCCCGTAACCCGCGTTGTGCCGGATCCGAGGTGAGTTCGGTGGCCCGCTGCAAAAAGGCCGCAGCCGCCAGGATGCCGCCCCTGGCCTGTGCGCGGTCGGCCGACTGCTCAAGTTCGGCGGCGATTGCCTCATTGGTGCCCGCCGCGGCGTGCGCGCGGTGCCATGCTCGCCGATCCGGATCGGTTACCGGATCTGTGGCCTCCGCCAGCGCGCCATGAATTCTTCTGCGTTCCAACGATTCTGCGCTTCTGTAGATGGCGGACCGCACCAATGGATGGCGAAAGCGGACCCGGGTGCCCAACTCGATCAGATCGGCGCCCTCGGCGGGTGCGAGCGCATCCATCGAGATTCCGAGCTGTTCGGACGCCCGAGCCAGTAACGCCGCATCGCCCAGCGGATCGGTCGCCGCGGTGAGGAGCAACGTCTGCGTCTCGGCGGGCAGCCGCCGGACCCGCCGCAGGAACGCTTGCTCGATATGTCCGGTCAGGCGACCGCCGTCGGGCCACCCGAATCCGCCCGCGAGTTCCTCGGTGGTCAGATCCCGCGGGAGTTCCAACAGGGCCAGCGGATTGCCGTGCGTCTCGGCGACGATGCGGTCACGAACCCGATCATCGAGGAGTCCCGGAATCGCGGAGTCCAGCAGCGCGCCGGCGTCGGCCGCCCGCAGGCCGCTCACCGTAAGCTCTGGCAGTCCGGTGAGCTCGTCGTCGGAACCACCGCGCACCGCGAAGAGCGCGGCGACCGGTTCACTGGCCAAACGCCGGGTGGCAAAGGCCAGTGTTTGCAACGAGACTCGGTCGAGCCACTGGGCGTCATCGACCACACACAGCACGGGCTGATGTTCGGCTGCCGCGGCCAGCAGACTCAATACGGCAAGTCCGATCAGAAACCGGTCGGGCGCAGGTCCGCTGCGTATCCCGAAGGCGATGTCGAGCGCCTCGCGTTGTGGACTGGGCAACGCCTCGAGGTGGCTCGACAGCGGCCCACAGAAATGTTGTAAACCGGCGAATGCGAGTTCCATCTCGGATTCGACGCCTGCGGTGCGCACGACGCGAAGTCCTTGCGCTTCTTCGATTGCGTGCGCGAGGAGCGCGGTCTTGCCTATTCCGGCTTCACCCCGTAGGACGAGTATCTGACTGGGGCCCGACCGTGCGGCCGCGATGAGCCGCCCGAGTGACGCGCACTCGGGCGCTCGACCACGCAAACGCGATCCCGGGTAACTGTTGACCAAGTGCTCCGCCGAATTCGATGAATAGGGTGGCAGTTTACCGAGCTGCCGATTCATCTCAACGACTACGTGCTTTCCAGGGTTCGAATCCCGCACCGAGCTGCGAACATTGCACGGGAGACGAGAAAGGTAATCGCAGAATGAAAATCACAGTTGTTGGTGCCACCGGCCAAATCGGTTCCCGGGTGGTTTCTTTGCTCACCGCCGACGGCCATGACGTGGTCGCGGCATCGTTGTCCTCTGGCGCGAATGTGTTGACCGGCGAGGGGTTGGTGAACGCGCTCACCGGATCGAATGTGGTTATCGACGTTGTCAATTCTCCCTCGTTCGAGGACGGGGCGGTCATGGATTTCTTCACCGCCTCGGCGCGCAATCTCGTTGACGCGGCGAACCAGACGGGCGTCGGTCACTACGTCGCGCTCTCCATCGTCGGCGCGGATGGTCTGCCGGACAGCGGATATATGAGGGCGAAAGTGGCGCAGGAGAACATCATTACCGAATCCGGATTGCCCTACACGATCGTGCGGGCCACCCAGTTCCAGGAATTTGCCGAGGCCATCACCGACACGCTCGTTGTCGGAGATGAGGTTCGCGTACCCGATGCGAGAATTCAGCTGATCGCCGTCGATGATGTGTCCGTACAGGTGGCTCATGCCGCGGAGGCCGAGCCTCGCGACGGTATCATCAACATCGGTGGGCCAGAGAAGTTTTCGTTCGCCGAGATGGCACAGGCGGTGCTTGACGCGCGCAGTGACGAGAGGCCGGTGGTGGTCGACTCCGCCGCCACCTACTTCGGGACTCCTGTGGACGACTTCAGTCTGGTCACCGGTGATGACGGCGTGCTGACCCAGACGCGATTCGCCGACTGGATGGCCCGCCGATGATGGCGAACGACGACCTGATGAGTGCACTCACGGTGCTGCAGACCGTGACGCCGCCGGTGATCCCGTCCGATGCCCACGTGATGACGGTGGAGATCGAGTGGCCGGCCGGCAGTTCCGGTACGCCACCGCATCGTCATCCAGGTGGTCCGGCGTTCGGATATGTGGTCGAGGGAGAGATGCTCTTCGAACTCGAAGGCCAAGCACCGCGGGTGGTCAAAGCCGGTGAAGCGTTCTGGGAGCCGGGAGGTGATGTCATCCATTACTCGGACGCCAACAACCGTGCGGACGCGGCGCTGCGCTTCGTGGTGACCATGATGTGCACACCCGGCGCGCCGATGTTAGTGCTGGTCGAGGAGGAGGAACTTCGGCAGCGAGCCGATGCGCGAGTGTCCGCGTAGCGTCCGTTAGCTCCGTGTTTGCCTGAGCGATTCACTGACGCAAGCATGCATTGGGTGTACTGAACGCCGCAATTAACGGATCGTGCATGGACACGACACGCTTCCGATGCCGTTCCGCCGCATAACTCCGCGAATCTCGCAGTCATGAGTACCGCTTCAGTTCTCATCGCCGCAGATCAATCCATCTCAGACGTAGCGGGGGAGGTCGGGGAAGCTCCGCCGGGTCCTCGGTACACCCTGCTGCTGTCGAACGATCCCGCCGATATCGATGCCGTGCAACGGCTTCGATACGACGTGTTCAGCAGCGAGCCGGGATTCCAGCTCGCGAGCACCCCGGCCGCGTTCGAGGGACGCGACGCCGACCGCTTCGATGAGCACTGCGATCACTTGCTAGTACGCGAGGACACCTCGGGTGATGTGGTGGGCTGCTACCGGATGCTGCCTCCGCCCGGTGCTATTGCCGCTGGCGGGCTGTACAGCGCAACGGAATTCGACATCAGTGGACTCGACTCGCTGCGTCCACAGCTGGTGGAGATGGGTCGGGCGGTAGTGCGGGGCGATCACCGCAATGGTGCGGTAGTGCTGCTGATGTGGGCCGGAATTCTGGCCTACCTGGACCGCTGCGACTACACCTACGTCACCGGATGCGTATCGGTTCCCATGCAGGACAACCCGGAGCAGGCGCCAGGTAGCCAGGTGCGTGCCGTGCGCGACTTCGTCATGAAGCGGCATGCCGCGGCGCCGGAGTACACGGTGCGCCCCTACAACCCGGTCGTTGTCGACGGGATGGGGCTCGATGACATCGCCCCGCCCGCCAAGGTGCAGGTGCCCGCACTGATGCGTGGATATCTGCGGCTGGGCGCAAAGGTTCTCGGCGAACCCGCGCACGATCCCGACTTCGGCGTGGCCGACTTCATGGCACTGCTCAACAAGGACGAAGCCGATGTGCGCTACCTCAAACGGCTGAGGTCCGTGGGGGCGGCGTCGGAAATCGGCGCGGCGGCGGCCGGCCAGGAATAGCGATGGCACCCGAATTCGCTCACGCCTGGCTGCCGAAGGCAACCTGTGACGACAGCTGCATGCGGGCAACACACATCGACGAGCCAGGGCGGCTGACGCGAACCCTGCGGACCACGACGCGGATCGCCCTGGCGATCACGTTGTTGACCCTTGCGCCACTGCTGGGGATACCGATTCCCGGACGGGTGCGCTGGCAGCGCGGCTACTGCCGGCTGATGCTGCGGTGCCTCGGCGTACGCATTTCCGTCTCCGGTGGTCCGATCCGCGATATCCGGGGTTCCCTCGTGGTGGCGGGCCATGTGTCCTGGGTCGACGTCTTCGCCATCGGGGCGGTGCTTCCGGGGTCGTTCGTCGCTCGGGCGGACCTGATCGATTGGCCCGGTCTGGGCATCATCGCCCGGATGATGCGGGTCATCCCGATCGAGCGGGGAAACCTGCGCACCCTGCCGCGAGTGGTCGACACCGTCGCGGCGCGGCTCCAGGCCGGTCAGACCGTGGTGGCGTTCCCGGAGGGCACCACCTGGTGCGGTCGTGCGTACGGGTCATTCCGCCCCGCGATGTTCCAGGCCGCGATCGACGCGCAGCGGCCGGTACAGCCGCTGCGGCTGACGTACCATCACCGGGGTGGCGAGCTGTCGACGGTTCCGGCCTACGTCGGCGAGGACACCCTGATGGCGTCCATCCGCCGGATCACCGCGACGCGCGTAACCGTGGCGCATATCCAGGTGGCGGGGCTGCAATTGCCCGGCGAGAGCCGCCGTGATCTGGCCAACCGCTGTGAGGCCGCCGTTCGGGCCGGTGACCGAACCCCGCAGATCCACAGCCACCCGGAGCGCCCGGAACCGATCGCTGCCTGACGCGATTGGACGAGCCCACCTGGGTGGGACCTATCCTGGATGCGTTATGTCTGCTGCTCGAACCCCAGCTCGCCCGGATGGCTCGTCCGCGGTGTACCTGGACCACGCCGCCACCACCCCGATGCGCCCCGCTGCCATCGAGGCGATGGCAGCGGTCATGGCACGGACCGGGAACGCCGCGTCGTTGCACGGATCCGGGCGCGATGCGCGGCGACGGGTGGAGGAATCGCGGGAGTCGATCGCCGCGGCTCTGGGCGCCCGACCGTCGGAGGTGATCTTCACCGCCGGTGGCACCGAGAGCGACAACCTCGCCATCAAGGGCATCTACTGGGCCCGCCGAGACGCGGACGCGCGACGGACACGCGTCATCGCCAGCGCCGTCGAGCACCATGCCGTGCTTGATGCGGTGCAGTGGCTCGCCGACCACGAGGGGGCCGAGGTGACGTGGCTGCCGGTGGACAGCGCCGGCACCGTCACTCCCGCGGCATTGCGCGCGGCTCTCATCGACCATGACGACGTAGCGCTCATCACGGTGATGTGGGCCAACAATGAGGTCGGCACCATCAACCCCATCTGTGAATTGGCTTCCATAGCCGCTGAATTCGACATCCCCATGCATAGCGATGCCATTGGGGCGGTTGGTCAGCTCGATGTCGATTTCGCCGTCAGTGGACTGTCGGCGGTGAGCGTGGCCGCGCACAAGTTCGGCGGCCCCATGGGTGTCGGAGCATTGCTACTGCGACGTGAAACAGTTTGTGTCCCATTGCTTCATGGCGGCGGCCACGAACGCGATATTCGTTCGGGCACTCCAGACACTGCCGCCATCGTGGCGATGTCGACCGCACTCGTCGAAGCCGTCGCAGAGCGGTGCGAGGGTGCGGCCACACTAAAGACACTGCGGGACGGGCTGATCGATCAGGTCTTGACCAGCGTCGAGGGCTCGGTACTCAACGGTGCGGTCGGCAGCGGCAGATTGCCCGGAAACGCACATTTCACCTTCGCCGGATGCGAGGGCGACTCCTTGTTGATGTTGTTGGACGCCAACGGCATCGAGTGCTCCACCGGGTCCGCGTGCACGGCAGGCGTCGCGCGCCCCTCGCATGTGCTCATCGAAATGGGCATCGACCCCGAGGTGGCGCGCGGATCGCTGCGTTTCACCTTCGGCCACACCTCCCTTCCCTCGGATGTTGCGCGTGCGGTCGAGGCCTTGCAGGTCGCCGTTCCGCGTGCACGTGCTGCCGCCCTCGCCAGTGCTGGGAGCCGGTCATGAGAGTGCTTGCCGCCATGAGTGGGGGAGTGGACTCCTCGGTCGCGGCCGCGCGCATGGTGGATGCCGGACACGATGTGGTTGGTGTGCACCTGGCACTGTCCGCGGCACCCGGCACACTGCGCACGGGCTCCCGGGGGTGCTGTTCGAAAGAAGATGCCGCCGACGCCCGTCGTGTTGCCGATATGCTCGGAATCCCCTTCTATGTCTGGGATTTTGCCGATCGATTCAAGGAAGACGTCATCGACGACTTCGTCGAGGCGTACGCCGAGGGACGCACACCTAATCCCTGCGTGAAGTGCAACGAGAAGATCAAGTTCGCGGCGCTGGCCGATCGTGCCATCGCGTTGGGCTTCGATGCCGTCGCCACCGGCCACTACGCGCGGCTGCGGGACGGCAGGTTGCGCCGCGCGGTCGACGAGGACAAGGACCAGTCCTATGTGCTGGGGGTACTGACACCGCAGCAGCTGAGCCGTGCGCTGTTCCCGATCGGCGACAGTTCCAAGCCGGCTATCCGGGCCGAGGCCGAGCAGCGCGGTCTGCTCGTCGCGAATAAGCCCGACAGCCACGACATCTGCTTCATCCCTTCCGGAGACACCCAGGCGTTCCTAGGTGCACGCATCGGCGTGCGCCGCGGAAACGTCGTGGACTCCGACGGGAGTGTGCTGGCCACCCACGCGGGGGTGCACGAGTTCACCATCGGTCAGCGCAAGGGGCTCGGGCTGGTCGGTCCTGCAGCGGACGGCCGTCCCCGCTATGTCACTTCGATCGACGCCGAGACCTCCACTGTTCGCGTGGGAACCGTTGAGGACCTTGAGATTTGGGAGTTCGGGGGAGAGCCCGTGGTGTGGACCTCCGGTCAGGTTCCGGACGGGCCCGTTGAGTGCCAGGTGCAGGTCCGCGCGCATGGATCGGTCGTGGACGCGGTTGTCGACCCGGCGGCCGAGCGGATTCAGGTCCGGCTGCGCACCGCCCTGCGCGGTGTGGCACCTGGGCAGACGGTGGTGCTGTACCAGCCCGATGCCGACGGCGACGAGGTGCTCGGCAGCGCCATCATCACGCGCGACTAGGTCCCCTGAATCCCTGCGGAGCGCATGGCGATGGCCACGCGCTCCGCGACGTACTGCCGTCCCGGTGCGGTCGGATGCATCGGAATCCCCTCATCGCCCGCGCCGCTACCCGTCATCGACACGTAGCGCTGAAAATCGGACGCGCACACGCTGTGATCGCTGCTGGTCGCCGGGATGACGGGGGTAAACCCGGCCTTTGACGATTCGGTGATGATCGTGTCGTTCAGCTGACGCTGCAGACCATTGAGGAAGGTGATGGTCTCTTGGGTGTTGATCAGCCCAACCAGGCACCCCTTGGCATCCGGGGGCAGGATCGGCAGGTAGCCCACCGTGAAGACGCGTGCGTTCGGGGCGGCCTGGCGTATGGCGGCGTACGCACCCGTGAGTTTCGGGCCCACCGAGGCCACGTTGGCGCTGAATTGCGCCTTCTTTTCCGGCGGGCAGCTCAACGCGAACAGGCAGTCGGTGGCGATCTGCTCAAAGCCGGCGTCGTTGCCGCCGATGGATACGACCGCCACCTTGGTGGCGGGAGACAGCCCCGTGTTCTGCGGGCCGCGCGTGGAAGGCGTGTAGACATCGGTAGAAAGTGCGCCCACGCAGGAGTAGTCGGCGAATGTCATCTGCGGGAACGACGTGCCCACCAGGTGTGCGACATTGTCGGTCGCCTGGTTACAGGCGGTGCCGACGGGCCCGGTGATACCCGCGGCGTTTGAGCCCGCCGCCATGAACGAGTCTCCGATCGCCACCAGCTGGGCGCCCGCGAGAGGTTCGGCCGACGCGATCGAGGGGCCGACCACTGTCGCCGCCACCACAGTGCCGATCACCGTCGAGAGCGTTCTGAACGCGCGCATAAGTCCCTCTCCTCCCGGCTGGCCGGCAGGCGGCCCCGATCAATGGTACTGAACGGCATATCGCCGTTTGCCCACGTCGGCGTTACGGAAGGGCTACACCTTGGCGGCCTTGCGCACGGCACGCTTGGCCTGGCGATCCAGGTACTTGGCCTTGACTTCCTCGAAGTCGCTGGCGGTCTTCCTGAGGTCGGTGATGAGACGGTCGAGGTCCTCGCGGTACCACTCGCCCTCGCCGGTGATGTCGTCACGATCGAAGATGCGCCACTTGCGCAGCACTGGCAGAACGACTTCGGCGAGGTGCGACTGCGGGTCGTAGACGCCGCCGGTGGCGATGGTGACGGCGTTGCGGCGAAATCCCGGGATCGTGTAGCCGGGCATGGTGAAGTTGTCGAGAACCTTGTGGATCGACTTCACGGCCTGGTTGGGCGCGATCTCGAGACCGGCCTCCACCATGTTGCGATAGAAGATCATGTGCAGGTTCTCGTCATTGGAGATGTGTTTGAGGAGTTCCTGGGCGATGGGCTCGGCACACGCGACGCCGGTATTGCGGTGTGAGACACGGGTGGCCAGCTCCTGGAAGGACACGTACACCACCGAGTCGAACAGGCTGTCGGCGAACATGTGATCCCCGCCCTGACGGTTCTGTCCGGGGGAGAAGCCGCGGGTCATCTGCTCCACGCGCAGCTTCTCGAGTTCCACCGGATCGACCGCGCGGGTGACCACGAGGTAGTCGCGGATGGCAATGCTGTGGCGGTTCTCTTCGGCGGTCCACCGGTTGACCCAGGTGCCCCAGGGTCCGTCCATGGTGAAGTTCATCGCGATCTCGCGGTGGTAGGCGGGCAGATTGTCCTCGGTGAGCAGGTTGGTGATCATCGCGACCTTGGCCAGCTCGGAGAGCTTGCACTGCTCCGGATCCCAGTCCTGCCCACCCAATGCCTTGTAGTTCTTGCCCTCGGACCACGGGATGTAGTCATGCGGGCTCCACTCTTTGAACACGCCGAGGTGGCGGTGGGTGTTTTCCTCGACCACGGGCTCGAGCTCATGGAGCAACTCAAGGTCGGTGAATTCCTTCTGCGGCATGTATACGGTCCTCGGGGCTAGTTATCTGTGTCTAAAAGTGACACTTACATTTGACCGGGTGGCCGCACCCGCCTCTAGTGACAAAGGTCATCTCTCTGGGGTGGAAAGTCCCTCGCCCCGCTGGTTCCTGAACCTGACGCCGAGTGCGAGCCTGATGCGGAAATCGCCGCGAGATCCCGCGTCAGGCTCGCGCTCGATTGCGGCAGGCGACTGGCAACCGGGGCCTGTACTTTCAACGGCTATGAATGGTCTAGTCGACCGGTTCTTCCGGATCTCCGAGCGGCAGTCGACGCTGGGACGGGAAGTTCGCGGCGGGATCGTCACCTTTTTCGCGATGGCCTACATCGTGGTGCTCAACCCGCTCATCATTGGTGGCGAGCCGGGACGCACGCATAACGCCGACGTGCTGGGCCATGTGCTGCCGGTGGGGCAGGTAGCGGCGGTCACGGCGCTGGCTGCCGGAGTGATGTCGATCCTGTTCGGATTTATCGCGAATTACCCTTTCGCCCTTGCGGCCGGGCTGGGCATCAACAGTCTGCTCGCGGTGTCGTTCGCGTCGCAGATGAGCTGGCCCGAGGCCATGGGATTGGTCATCGTCGACGGCCTCGTCATTGTGGCGCTGGGCATCTCTGGTTTTCGCACCGCGGTGTTTCATGCCATTCCCGACGAGCTGAAGGCGGCGATCGCTGCGGGAATCGGCTGCTTCATCGCGTTCATCGGGTTTGTTGACGCGGGTTTCGTGCGGCGGATCCCCGACGCTGCCAACACCACGGTGCCGGTCGGTTTGGGAATCGACAACTCGGTAGCCACCGTCCCGACCCTGATCTTCGCCGCGGGTGTGCTGCTGATGGGAATCCTGGTGGTGCGCAAGGTTCGTGGCGGACTGCTCATCGGAATCGTCGTGATGACGGGGATTTCCATGATCGCGCAGGCGTTGACCGAACGCGGTGCGCAGCCCGTCGACACCAAGGGATGGAATCTCACGGTGCCCGACTGGCCGGCGTCCGCAGGCGGCATCCCGGATCTGAGTCTGCTCGGTCAGGTGGACATGTTCGGTGCGTTCACTCGGGTGGGCGTGCTGTCGGCCACGGTCTTGGTGTTCGCGTTGGTGCTCTCGAACTTCTTCGACGCGATGGGAACCATGACCGGTTTGGGCAAGGAGGCCGGATTGACCGACGAACACGGCACCCTGCCGGGTATCGGACGGGCGCTGTCGGTGGAGGGCGTCGGTGCGGTCGTTGGTGGTGTCTCGTCCTCGTCCTCCAACACCGTGTTCGTGGAGTCCGCGTCAGGCATCGCCGAGGGTGCGCGGACCGGGCTGGCCAATGTGGTTACCGGGCTGCTGTTCCTGGCGGCCATGTTCTTCACCCCGCTGTATTCGGTTGTACCGCTGGAGGCCGCGGCACCGGCGCTGGTGGTGGTGGGTGCGATGATGATCGGCCAGCTCCGCAGCATTGACTTCACCCGGTTCGACTACGCGCTGCCCTGTTTTTTGACCGTGGTGACGATGCCCTTTACCTACTCGATCGCCAACGGCATCGGTGTCGGATTCATCAGCTGGGTGGTGCTCGCCGTCGTGTCAGCGGAGCGCGGGGCTCGACGTCGTGCCGTGCATCCGCTGCTGTATGTGGTGGCCGGATTGTTTGTCGTCTATTTCGCCAAGGGTCCGATCGAGTCGCTCATCACCTAACGTTCTGCATGTGAATGTATGGGCGAAGGGAACTGGCGTCGGCTCGTGGCCGGGTCAAGAGGCGCGTGTCGCGACCGAGATCGTGGTGGCCGAACTGCCGCTGCCCCATATCGTGGAGCTGCCTGCGCGCGGAATCGGTGCCGATCTGATCGGACGGGCCGCGGCGCTGCTGGTCGATATCGCCGTCGATGTTGTGCCCACGGGCTACCGCACCACTGCCCGGCCCGGGGCGGTGGTGCGACGGGCCCGCGGATTCCTTGACGAAGACATGGATGCGCTCGAGGAGGAGTGGGAGCGTGGCGGGCATCGGGGTAGCGATCGCGCGGTGAAGGTGCAGGGCCCCGGACCGGTAACGCTGGCAGCACAATTGGAGCTTCCCAACGGTCACCGCGCGATCACCGATCCCGGTGCGGTGCGGGACCTGGCGGCTTCTCTGGCAGAGGGATTGGCGCTGCACCAAGCCACGCTGTCTCGACGGCTCGGTGTTCCCGTGGTGGTGCAGCTCGATGAACCGTCCCTGTCCGCCGCCCTGGATGGCAGGCTGTCCGGAACCAGCATGTTCTCGCCGGTACATCCGGTCGACGTACCGACAGCCACTTCGCTGTTGGACCAGTGCGCCGCCGCGGTAGGCGGTGAACTGGTGGTGCATTGCTGCGCCACAGATCCTCCCTGGGAGCTGTTGCGAGGGACCAATATTCGCGGGATCGCGGTGGATGCCGCATACCTGACGGATGCACAGGCGCTCGATGGACTGGCCTCGGTGCTGGACACCGGGAAGATCGCGCTGCTCGGCGTGATTCCCGGCTCGCCACCGTCGCTGCCGATATCGTCCGACGTGCTCGCAACGCGTACCGCGGCGCTAGCGGACAAACTGGGCTTCGGGCGTGCCGTGCTGCGCGATCGGATCGGCATCAGCGCCGGATGTGGGCTGGCCGGTGCAGACCTCCCATGGGCACGTACCGCAACCGAATTGACCCGCAAGGTCAGCGATCTGATCGCTGCCGACCCGGATGCGCTGTGATGGACGTCTATCAGGCCATTGCCACCCGCCGGGACGTGCGTGCCGAGTTCACCGGACAGGTTGTCGACGACGCGACGTTGATGAAGCTGCTACAGGCCGCGCATCGCGCCCCCAGTGTCGGGAACAGCCAGCCCTGGGATTTCGTGGTGATGCGCGAGTCGCAGACGCTGGAGAAGTTCGCAGCGCACGTGACGGAGCAGCGCCAGAGATTCGCCGACAGCCTTCCGGAGGAACGGCGAACCACCTTTGACCCCATCAAGATTGAAGGCATCTGCGAAAGCGGCACCGGCGTGGTGGTCACCTACGACCACGGCCGTGGTGGCCCGCACGTTCTGGGCAGGCACACCATCGCCGATGCGGGCCTGTTCTCGGCGGTGCTCGCCATCCAGAACCTCTGGCTCGCCGCGGTCACCGAAGGGATCGGCGTCGGCTGGGTGTCGTTCTATGAGGAACAGTTCCTGGCCGAGTTAATAGACGCACCAACGCATATCAGGCCGATCGCCTGGTTGTGTGTCGGACCGGTGCGTGAGTTCGCCGAGCGCCCCGACCTGGAGCGCTTCGGCTGGCGCAGCGGGCGCCCCCTGGAGGACGCCGTGCACTGGGGTCGCTACCGGGAGATTTAGCGTCCCTTGAAGTCGGGATCACGCTTCTCGAAGACCGCGCCGATGGCTTCCTGCAGGTCCTCCGACGGCAGGAACGCGGCATTCCACGTCGAGACGTACTTGAGGCCGTCGGTGACGACACTCTCGCGCTCGCGGCCCAGCACGTCCTTGACGCCCTGCACCACCAGGGGCGGATTGGCTGCGATTTCGGCGGCGGTCGCGTGGGCGGCGGCCAGCGTTGCCTCCGCAGTGTCGAACACGTCATTGACGAGTCCGATCTTCTCGGCCCGCGCGGCGTCGATGTCCTTGCCGGTGAACGCCAGTTCACGCAGGTGGCCGTCGCCGATGATCGGTGGAAGACGGTGCAGTGAGCCAATATCGGCCACAATCGCGACCTTGGCCTCGCGCACACTGAACTTCGCCTCGGCACTTGCGTACCGGATGTCGGTGGCCGCGATGAGGTCGACGCCACCGCCGATGCACCAGCCCTGCACCGCGGCGATCACCGGCTTGCGGCAGTCGGCGACGGCGGTCACCGAGGCCTGCAGTCGGCGTATCTCGTCGAGGAAGTCGGTGCGCGGTTTCGCCAATGCCTTCTCGGCCATCAACGGCATGAAGGTGCCTGCCATCGCGGGCAGGTCCAATCCGTAGCTGAAATTGGTGCCGGCGGCGGCGAGAACAATCGCCCGTACCTCCGGGTCCGCGTCCAGTTCGGTGAAGATCAGCGGCAGTTCCCGCCAGAAATCCGGTCCCATCGCATTACCCTTGCCGGGCCCGATGAGGGTGACCTGGGCGATGTGCCCGGTGGTCTCAACGGTGAAGGCTTTCCAGTCGCTCGCCGATGAGCCGCTTGCGCGAAGAGAATCAGACATGGGCGTGAGCCTACGGGCTCAGCCGGGCAGTAGGCCCTTGCGGTCCTCGCGGAGTTGCTTGACCACCGACGGCCACGACATCGCCCACGACTGCACGTCATCGCCGGACTGGCTGGTCATGAAACCGCGAATGATGCCGACGAGCACGGTGCGGTCGCCGACATGGGTGTACACCGGGCCTCCGGAATCGCCCTTGGCGATCACCGGGCCGTTAAACCTGAACCAGCCGTTGCCAAGTCGGGTCACCGATCCGCACGCATCGCCCGTGGTGAAGCCGGTGCGGCAGACCGGCATGCCCACATCGGGAGTGACCATGTCATCACGTTCGAGCCGTTGACCGTTGGCCATGACGTCGTTGACGGGCAATCCGTCATCGATCGAGATGGCCTCGTAGTCGATGGTGTACTCGTCCTCGTACACCGGGCCCTCGGGCGGGCGGTTGTCGTGCGCCAGGATCTTGTGTCCCACCGCAGCGAAGTCTCCATTGCGAACTATGCCGTCACCGTTGAAGCAATGCCCTGCTGTGATGCCCACGCGAAGCGCGGGATCGACATAACCGAGCGTGCAGCTCAGGGAGCCCTGATAGATGAGCATGCCGGGGTACACCAGCGGCGGGTCGGCATGTGCAGGTGCGGGGTTCGTGGCGGGAAGCGCGCACAGCACAGCGACGATGGTCGTTATCCACAAGAACGGGCGCATGACGGCTAGGGGACAACCATTCTCGCGGGACCAGACGGGCGGTCATCGGAGGGCGCCGGAGGCAGGACCATCGGCGGCGCCTGCGGATTGATGGCCGCGGGGCTTGCGGCCTCGGGGCGGCGCGCGGCCGCCGCGATGTCGTCTCGGATCTGCTGTTGCACCGTCGGCCAGGACAACGCCACGGTGGACTCCCGGCGGGTCTGATTGGCCGTGAATCGCGCGCTCACGATGCCGACGATGGCGGCGTTGCCGGGCGAGGTCACGGTGTACACGGCGCTACCGGAGTCGCCGTGGTCGGCGGGCAGGCCGTCCACGAGGAACCAGCCGTTGCCGAATCCGGCGATGGCGCCGCACGCCTCACCCGTGGTGATCCCGATTCGGCACACCGCCAGGCCGTCCCGGGGAACGACGGCGGGGTCGACCCCGAGCCGTAGCCCGTTGGGCAGCACGTTGTTGATCGGCACGCCCTCGTCGAAGGCGATGCCCTCGTAGTCGATTCGGTAGTCGTCGCGGGCCAGCGGCCCTTCGGGCTTGATATTGGACTGGGCCACCGCCAGCTGTCCGATACGCACGCCGTCGTTGGTGAACACCGGCCCATTCCCGCCACAGTGACCTGCGGTGACGCCGACGCGCGCGGTGGGATCAACGAACCCGAGGGTGCAACTCAGCGATTCCTTACCGGGTGGGCGTTGGATGATCTCCATACCCGGGTAAATCAGCGGATCCGCATGTGCCGCAGCCGGGTTCGCGAGACCAAGACCGCTCAGCACGGCCAGGGCCGAGACCCACACGGTCCACCGACCCCACGGGTCGGTCCGTCGACCGTTCTCGCCGACACCGGTCACGCGATAGCCCTCTGTCTGCCACGTTCACCGTCAACAAAGCCCGACCAGTGTGAGGAGAGCACGCGGCACGACTCTCCGTGTCGCTAGAAGCCTATGCGAATTGGGAGGGCGTCGCCGGTGGAACCGCATGTCAAAAGGCGGAGGACACCTCACGCACCTTTATGCGTATCTTTGCGTAACTGCTGGACTATGGTATTCCAGGAGATTGCTAGGGTTTGAATATCGCCTGACCGGTTGTCGGTGTATCTAGCTGCCACGATGCCAATGACCGAACCGTGTCCTGGTGAAGTGATGGAATAGACAGCCGCGCCCGAGTCGCCTCGATCGCATGGTGGGCCGTCGACCATGAACCAACCGTTGTTGACCCAAGTGACCTGGCCGCAGGCTTCGCCGCTACCTATGCCATTGCGGCAGACGGGTAGTCCGCGGGTAAGTGCGGTGTTGTCGAGGCCCAGCCGAATCCCGTTGGGGAGGATGTCGTTTATAGGTACCGAGGGATCGAAAATGATTCCCTCATAATCGACCATGTACACATTGCCCGTGACGGTGGAGCCGTCGCTCCAGTTGCTGTGGGCGATGACCATCTTGCCGACACGGTTGCCATTCGTGTCATACACCGGTCCGTCTGAGTTCGCGCTGCATTGTCCGGCGGCGATCCCTACTCGGCTCTTGGGGTCGACATACCCGAGTGTGCAGGTGGTGTTTCCTTGCACGATCTCCATACCCGGGTAGACGAGAACATCGTCGGCACGTGCGGTGGCGGGGGCCAGAACGGTGAAAGTCAGTGCGGATACGGCGGTAAGCATCGCGACGCATATGTTTGCGAGTTGGCCTTGCATGGCTTAGACGCCAGTAATCGGTGGCTCGGCGGGTGCGTCTTCTGTCGGCGCGGGCACGTTCTGGCGCTGCTGATGGGGTTCTTCACGCTCCAGGCGGTCGATATCGGTCTTGATCTGGCGCCAGAGTGCACGCCACGAGATTGCCAGTGTCAGCTCCTGGCCTGTTTTCTTGCTTCGTAGCGCTTCGGTGGCTATCCCCACGATGGCGGCCCGCCCGGGTTCCGTGATCGCATACACGGGACTGCCCGAGTCCCCGTAGTCGGCGGGCAGCCCATCGATGACGAACACGCTGTCTGTCGAGCCAACGATGACGCCGCACGCCTCCCCGGTGGTAATGCCGACACGGCAAACCGGCATACCTGCTGCGGGCACGATTTTTGGGTTAGATTCCAGCACAAGCCCGTTAGGTAGGATGTTGTTAATGGGTATGCCTTCATCGAAGGCTATGCCTTCGTAGTCTATGGGGGGTTGCTCGGCGAGGGTCTTGTCCTCGGGAGTCGGTAGGAAGTGCGCTATATCGGCTGCGCCGATGCGGTTGCCGTTGTCGTCGAAAACCGGTCCCTCGGAATCGAGTGCGCAGTGTCCCGCGGTAAGTCCGATCCGAGCGCCCGGGTCGACGAATCCTAGGGTGCAACTGAGTTTGCCCTGGTTGATCTTCATGCCGGGATATATCAAAGGCCCGTCCGCATGCGCGGTGGCTGTGGCGGACGCAGTCCAGACGATGAATAGCCCGGGGACCAAGGCGAGTAGAACTGCGGCACGTTGAAACCTGTCAGCAACATTCAAGATTGGTGCTCCCCCTTTATGGTGCTGGTGGCTTTAGCGCGGCCAACCGCCCCGTTGTGACTCTACTGGTAATCCATCATTATCGACCCACCAGGTAATAATCCGGATTAGCAAATTCTCAGTCAGACCCCGAGCTTTGTCAAAAGCTCGGGGGTGTGAGGGAGGCCACCGATCGTTGGTTAACGCCTCCGTGCGATTTTTCTGCTAGTTGGTCTGCGCATCGAGCAGCTTGATCAGCCTCTTGGTTGCGATCAGTCGATAGGAGGCATCGAGAAGTTCGGCAACCTCGTCCCAGTCCACGTCGGTGCTGATATCCAGTCCGAGCCAGCCAAAGGGGCCCATGTACGCCGGGTAATAGAAGCGTTCGTCCTGCAAGAGAGCGGGGCGCTCCGAATCGTCCACCTTGACCAGCACCGAGTAGGGGTGGGCGATCATGTCGCCCCGCGTTGCGCCCTTGGCGTTCCCGCCGAACATCGCGAAGATCTTTCCGGCCTTGAAGACAGGTCTGCCCCAGGAGATCTGTTCGGCGGCCTCGGGCAGTGCGAGAGCCAGCTCGCGTAGTTCGGCCAGACCCGGATCGTCCTCGGTGAACATGATCGGGTGTGTGCCCATAGGCACATCGTAAGGTTCCGGTGCTGTCGGGCGGGTCCGTTAGCCTGCCGGTATGGATCCCGACATCCAGCGCCAATGGGGTGAGCTGGCCGAAGAGGTGCGCGGCCACCAGTTCCGCTACTACGTCAAGGACGCACCCGTCATTTCCGATGGCCAGTTCGACGAGCTGCTGACGAGGCTGACAGCGCTGGAAGAGCAGTACCCGGAGCTGCGCACTCCGGATTCGCCGACCCAGCTCGTGGGTGGGGCGGGCTTCGTCACCGAATTCCATTCGGTTGATCATTTGGAGCGGATGCTGAGCTTGGACAACGCATTCAGTTTTGAGGAGTTGACGGCCTGGGATGCCCGGGTGCGCGGCGACATTGGGGAGGAGCCGGAGTTTCTGTGTGAGCTGAAGATCGATGGGGTGGCGCTTTCGCTGGTGTACGAGGACGGGGTCCTGGTGCGCGGCGCGACCCGCGGGGACGGTCGCAGCGGTGAGGACGTCACGCTGAACGCCAGGACCATTGAGGATGTGCCGGAAAGGCTCACGGGGTCAAAGGAATACCCGATACCTGCGCTCCTGGAGGTCCGCGGCGAGGTGTTTTTCCGGCTGGAGGATTTCGCGGCGCTGAATGCCTCGTTGGTGGAGGAGAGCAAGCCGCCGTTCGCCAACCCGCGCAACAGCGCCGCGGGCAGCTTGCGGCAGAAGAATCCGGCCATCACCGCCAGACGTCGGCTGCGGATGATCTGTCACGGACTTGGCCGTGCCGAGGGCTTCGCGCCGAAGAGCCTGCATGACGCCTATGTGGCGTTGGGACAGTGGGGATTACCGGTGTCCACTCACACCACCAAGGTGCGGGGCATCGCGAAGGTCCAGGAACGCGTCAACTACTGGGCCGAGCATCGTCACGATGTGGAACACGAGATTGACGGCGTTGTCGTGAAGGTCGACACGGTGGCGTTGCAGCGTCGTCTCGGTAGCACCTCGCGCGCACCGCGCTGGGCCATCGCGTACAAATATCCGCCCGAGGAAGCGACGACCGAACTGCTCGACATCCGGGTGAGCGTGGGCCGTACCGGTCGGGTCACGCCCTTCGCGTACATGACCCCGGTGAAGGTGGCCGGGTCCACGGTGTCCCTGGCGACCCTGCACAACGCCTCCGAGGTCAAACGCAAGGGTGTGCTGATCGGTGACACCGTGGTGATCCGCAAGGCCGGGGACGTCATCCCGGAGGTGCTGGGGCCGGTCGCCGATCTACGCAACGGATCCGAACGCGAATTCATCATGCCCACAACGTGTCCGGAATGCGGGACCACGTTGGCCCACGAGAAGGAGGGCGACGCCGACATCCGCTGCCCCAATTCGCGTAGCTGCCCGGCGCAGTTGCGTGAGCGGGTTTTCCATGTGGCGGGACGTGGGGCCTTCGATATCGAGGCGCTCGGTTATGAGGCGGCGATCGCGCTGCTCTCGGCCGGGGTCATCGAGGACGAGGGCGACCTGTTCAGCCTCACTGCCGATGACCTGCTGCGCACCGATCTGTTCACGACCAAGAATGGATCGTTGTCCGCCAACGGAAGCCGATTGCTGGACAACCTGGATAAGGCGAAACAGCAGCAGCTCTGGCGCGTGTTGGTGGCGCTGTCGATCCGCCACGTGGGCCCGACCGCGGCACGCGCCCTGGCCACCGAGTTCGGTGAGTTGGAAGCCATCGAGAGTGCCTCTGTCGAACAACTCGCCGCCGTCGAGGGTGTGGGAACCACCATCGCCGCGGCCGTGGTGGATTGGTTCAGCGTTGACTGGCATCGCGCCATCGTCGACAAGTGGCGCGCCGCGGGCGTGCGGATGGCCGATGAGCGCGATGAGTCCATACCGCGCAATCTGGAAGGCTTGTCAATCGTCGTAACCGGTTCACTCCCAGGGTTTTCACGTGATGAGGCTAAGGAAGCCATCATCGCGCGGGGTGGCAAGTCCGCGAGCTCGGTGTCCAAGAAGACGGCATTCGTCGTTGTCGGCGACGCGCCGGGGTCCAAGTACGACAAGGCCGTTGAGCTGGGGTTGACGATCCTCGACGAGGACGGCTTTCGGGAGCTACTGGCCGACGGCCCGCCCGCCTAGCGGCGACAAGTCCGACGCCGAGTGTGAAGCTGTGGCGAGAAATCGCCCGGAATCTCGCCACAGCTTCACACTCGGTGGAGCATCAGACCGCCTGGCCCGAAGTTCTAGAGTTTCGGCGGCACCGACAGGTCGAACACCCGAAGATCTCCGTAATCCTTTGAGGAGAAGTGGGTTTCGACCCACTTCTGGACCTCGTCGGCCACCCGCTTGGTGTCGCCGTCGTTCTTCGGTTGCTCCTCTTGCTTGTCCTTGTCCTTGACGGACTCGGCATAGAACTCGACGGTGCCGTCCTGCGTGTAGTCGATGAACTGCTGCAGGGTGATGGGATTGTCGCGCCCGGAGAACCCGCCGATCGCCATCACGGGCGCGTTGGTCTCCAACTGAATGGGGGCGGCCGTGCGGGTATTGGTGGTCGCCACCGGCCACCTGGCATCGGAATCCCTGATCAGCGCCGCCAGTGCGGGATCGAGCGGCTTGGGTTCCCGCCCACCGAACTTGTCGTCGTCGGGCATTGCCGGGCCGGAGGTGGACAGCCCACCGAGCTTGGGCGTGGTGACGTTCGCGATGGTGAACGCGATTGGCCCGCCCAACGAAACAGCAAGGGCCAGTGTGGCAATGGTATGGCGCAGCCGGGCGTTGCGCTCGAGCGCGCCAAGCGCGAGGGCAATGGCCGCGGCGATACCGCCGATCAGCAGAACCCAGCGCAGCCACGGCAGCCAGGCCGGTATGCGCCGGAGCAGGACGAACGCCATGATGGTGGCGCTGAGCGTGAGCGCACCGAGCCCCAGCTTGCCGATTCGCTCGGATCGATGCCGCCAGAGCAGGACCGTGCCAATGGCCAGGGAACCGGCGATAGCCGGGGCCATGGCTGAGGTGTAGTAGGGATGGAACTGCTTGGCCATGTAGCTCAGGATCACGTAGTTGGACACCATCCAGGTGCCCCACAGAATGAGCCCTGCCCCAGCGGGATTGGTGGTGACCGCGCGCACGCGGCCCAGCCAACCATCGGTCTGCGGGGTCCCGCTGACGATGGCGAGCCCGAGGATCAGCGCGATGAGCGCCGTGGGGAGGAGCCACGCGATGTGGTCGGCCTGGGTGTCCTGGAACAGGCGGAAGATGCCTGGGGTACCGGAGAACGAGGGTCCGCTTCCGCGGCCGCCTTCGCCCATTCCATTCGACTCGTCGCCGAGCAGGCGGTCCAGTCCGTTGTAGCCGACTGCCAGGGTCCATTCGCTGTTGTCGGTGGAGTTGTCGACGTACGGACGGCTGGCCGCCGGAGCCAGCGCGACTGCGGCCATCCACCATCCCGACGAGACCAGCAGCGCCGCGCCCGCGCCGAGCAGATGTACGAGCGCCGTCTTCCAGGGCCATTTCGCGGACACCAGATAGGCGAGGAGCAGGGCGGGAGCCACCAGCAGTCCTTCCAGTGTCTTGCACAGGAATGCGAACCCGATGCCCATGCCGGCCAGCGCCAGCCACCCGGCCGCGTTCCGCGAGCGCTCGGAGTCGATTGCGCGCGTGGTGAAGTACGCGGCCACCACCATGCCCAACACCATCGGTGCGTCGGGGTTGGAGTGCCGGAACATCACCGAGACCACGGGGATCAGCGCGAACAGGGTCGACGCGAGCAGGCCCGCGCTCGGACCGGCCTGGCGTCGGACCGTGGCGCGAATCAGGGCGGCGCTCACGATCGCCAGCACGGCCTGCGGAATCAGCATGCTGGCGCTGGAGAAGCCGAAGATTCTGGCGGACAACCCCATCAGCCAGAGACCGCCGGCGGGCTTGTCGACCGTCACGTAGTTCTGCGGATCGAAGCTGCCGAAGAACCAGGCCTTCCAGCTCTCGCTGCCCGATTGGACGGCCGCCGCGTAGAAGGCGTTGGACCAGCCGTTATGGCTGATGTCCCAGAGATACACCACGGTGATCGTCAGCAGAATGGCGGCGAAGATGAGTCGTTCACGAGTCCTACTCATGGACGCGTCGATATCAGTCACGCCAGTGAGTGTGCCGGGCGATTCCGGGAGACGGCTGTACCGTTCCTGTGAACCGGCCCCTACCGCACCAAGGTTGCGACGATGCCCGCCAGGTAGCCCAGACGGGCGACCTCCGAGGGCCGAAATTCCGGGCCGCCGGGACGACCCAGCACTACGGCGGTGTCACCCGAGCCCAGCGGTGCGGCGGCCAAGGTGGTGTCCATGTCTTTCCACAGCTGTGGCACCCAGTCGGCCGCGGTGTCGAGTACCTGCGCTCGATCCAGCGGTAACCACGGGGCCGAGGTCGCCTGGGTCTCCGGAGCGCCGGAACTTCCGGCCACTCGAATGAAGCCGCTGCCGTCCTGCCGCACCACAGTGCACCAATTGGCGCGCAGCACATGGGGCGCTTCCTGGGCGAGTACCTCCAGACGGGCGGATGCCCCGGCGGCGGCCACTCTGTCGATGAGTTCCAGCTCGCGATGCGCCTCCAACAGGCCTGTATGCGGGCGGATGGAGTGCACATGCACCCCGTTCAGCGCCTCGGCGGCGGTGAGCAACGAATCGGGCATAGCCCCCGGCGGCAGGTCGATGACCAGATCGTCGATGGCATAGCCCGGGCCGCGCTCGACGACGTCGAGGGACAGGATGTCTGCGCCCACCGTGCCGAGCGCGACGGCGACCGATCCGAGACTGCCGGGACGGTCAGCGAGCTGCAGGCGCAGCAGATAAGACGGCACGTCCAACACTGTGGCACAGGTCAGGCACTGCCGCCCTCTAGGCTATCTAGCCGTGAGCGCTATATCCCGTGACGAGGTCGCGCACCTGGCCAGACTGGCCAGGCTTGCGCTAACTGACGCTGAGCTGGACGGATACGCCGGGCAACTCGACGCGATCCTCGGCCACGTCAGCCAGATCAGTGCCGTTTCCACCGATGAGCTCGACGAGGTGGACGCGACGAGCTCTCCGCTCGATGCGGTCAATGTCACAAGGCCCGATGTGATTGCCGACTGCCTGACCCCCGATCAGGCGCTGGCGCAGGCTCCGCGGGTCGCGGAGGGGCGCTTCGCGGTGCCGCAGATTCTGGGGGAAGAAGAGTGACCGATCTGATCAGGCAAGACGCCGCCTCACTGGCCGCGCTGATTCATGCGGGCGAGGTGTCATCCGTCGAGGTGACGCGTGCGCATCTGGATCAGATCGCCAGTACCGACGAGACCTATCGAGCCTTCCTGCATGTGGCCGGAGAGCAGGCGCTCGCCGCTGCCAAGGACGCCGACGACGCGATAGCGGCCGGCTCGATACCGTCACCGCTTGCCGGCGTTCCGCTGGCGCTCAAGGACGTCTTCACCACCAGCGACATGCCGACCACCTGCGGGTCGAAGATCCTGGAGAACTGGGTTCCGCCCTACGACGCGACGGTCACCGCGAGGCTGCGCGCGGCCGGGATCCCGATCTTGGGCAAGACGAACATGGACGAGTTCGCGATGGGTTCCTCCACCGAGAACTCCGCATACGGGCCTACCCGCAACCCGTGGGACATCGAGCGGGTGCCGGGCGGTTCGGGCGGCGGTAGCGCGGCCGCGCTGGCCGCGTTCCAGGCGCCCCTGGCCATCGGTACCGACACCGGCGGCTCGATCCGCCAGCCCGCGGCGCTCACCGCGACCGTCGGGGTCAAGCCCACCTACGGAACGGTTTCGCGTTACGGCCTGGTGGCCTGCGCGTCATCCCTGGATCAGGGCGGGCCCTGCGCGCGCACGGTGCTGGATACCGCGCTGTTGCATCAGGTGATCGCCGGGCATGATCCGCGCGACTCCACCTCGGTCGACGAGCCGGTGCCCGATGTCGCGGCCGCCGCTCGTACCGGTGCCACCGGCGACCTCAAAGGTGTTCGTGTCGGGGTGGTCTCGCAGTTGCGTGGCGATGGGTATCAGCCGGGCGTGATGGCATCGTTCGATGCGGCCGTCGAACAGCTCACCGCGCTGGGCGCCGACGTGGTGGAGGTGTCCTGTCCTCACTTCGAATACGCACTTCCGGCGTACTACTTGATTTTGCCGTCCGAGGTGTCCTCGAACCTGGCTCGGTTCGATGCCATGCGGTATGGCATGCGCGTGGGCGACGACGGAACACGCAGCGCCGAGGAGGTCATGGCGCTCACCCGGGCCGCGGGCTTTGGCCCAGAGGTGAAGCGGCGCATCATGATCGGCACGTATGCGCTATCCGCGGGGTACTACGACGCCTACTACGGCCGGGCGCAGAAGGTGCGCACACTGATCAAACGCGATCTGGAGCAGGCCTACGAGCAAGTGGACGTGTTGGTCACTCCGGCGACGCCCACCACCGCATTCCGGCTGGGGGAGAAGGTTGATGACCCGCTGGCCATGTACCAGTTCGATCTGTGCACGCTGCCGCTGAACCTGGCCGGGCACTGCGGAATGTCAGTGCCCTCGGGGCTTTCGGCCGATGACGGGCTCCCCGTGGGGCTGCAGATCATGGCTCCCGCACTCGCTGATGACCGGCTGTACCGGGTGGGGGCGGCGTACGAAACGGCGCGGGGCCCGCTGCCCTCGGCGCTCTAGAGATTCACAGGTAACTACTAGCGTTCTGTACGCGCGGTAGCCGTAAGGGCTGTCTCATATGCATATGAGAGCTCGATGTGGCGGTGTCACAGGTCGTCCCGGCAACGCAGCAGGTTCCGGTCCGATGTTCAGTACAGACGGATACCTGTGATTACTCCGGCGATCCACACGTGTCGTCGGCGCCCGACCCGGGGAACGCTCCGCCGTCGGCCACCATCGTGACGACCAGGCCCGGGCCCACGACGGTGCACCCTGGGGGCTAGGTTCGCATCCGTGGCAATGGCGCCGAAACGAGTACGAGTCAACAGTGGCGTCGTTGAAGGCTTTGTCCGGCGTGGAATGCGCCGTTTTCGTGGCATTCCTTACGCCGAACCGCCTGTAGGTCCGCTGCGGCTGCGGGCCCCGCGTCCCGTGCAGTCCTGGGAGGGCGTCCGTCGCTGCACGAGATTTGGCGCGGTGCCGTACCAGCCCAAGGTGTTCACGCCACAGAAGCGACGCAGCGAGGACTGCCTCTCGCTCAATGTGGTGACGCCGGAGGAACTACCGGAGGGTCCGCTGCCGGTCATGTTCTACATCTACGGCGGCGGATATTTTCTCGGCGCCAGCGCCTCACCACCTTATGAGGGCTCGATATTGGCGCGCCGCGGATGCGTCTATGTGTCGGCGAACTATCGCGTGGGCGCTCTGGGCGCCTTCGATCTGTCCTCGCTGTCTGACGACGAGCATGTCATCGAAAGCAACGTGTACCTGCGTGATCTCGTGCTGGCTATGAAGTGGGTCCGTGACAACATTCGCGCCTTCGGGGGCGACCCGGACAACGTAACCATCTTCGGAGAGAGCGCGGGCGGCAGTGCTGTCGAGACCCTGATGGCCACCCCGGCCGCCGCGGGGCTGTTCCATCGCGCGATTATCCAAAGCACCGCCAGTGGCCTGGCCGCCAACGCCGATGCGATCGCGCAGGACGCCCGGCGTTTCGCTGAGCTGCTCGGCGCCGCACCCGACAACGCCGCGGCGACAGTCATGAATGCCTCGCCACGGCGGCTGCTGCGCGCACAGCGCACGTTGATCGCGGAGGGTAGTTTCCCGTTCGGTCCTTCGGTCGACGGCGACTATCTGCCCAAGCCTCCCGTGGAAGCGATGGAACATGGCGAAGCACCACGTGTTCCGTTGATCGTTGGCAGTAACGCCGATGAGGCCAGGCTCTTCACGAAGGTGATCAAGGCGATGCCGCTGTCCGAGCCTGAGCAGCAGGAAATTCTCGCGGGTGGGGGCTCCGGTTATCGGGAACGAATCCTCGCGGCCTATCCGGGATATCCGTCGAAGGAAGCGCGGTTGCGGCTCGCGGGGGACATGTTCTTCACGTCTTCGGTGTGGCGGATTGCCGGGGCGCATCAACAGTTCGCACCGGTGTACGTCTACCAATTCGACTATGCGCCCTGGACTGTGCGGGCCGCCGGTTTGAAGGGGTCGCACGCTACTGAGCTGCTGGCGGTATTCGGCAATTATCGCGGTCCTGCCGGGCCACTATTGGCCGGCAGCCTTACGCACCGCGATGCTTCACGTGTGGTTGACGACATACAACAACGCTGGGTGGCTTTCGCGCGCAACGGTGTTCCCAGTGGGGACTGGCCGTTGTACCGCGACCCGGAATGGCCTGTGATGGTCTTCGACAGTGCGACACGTGTCGAGCAGAACCTGGGCGCCGACCGTCGCGAGGTATGGGCCGGGTTCAGGCTGAGCGTTCCGAGTCGCCTCCCGAAGGCTCCGTAGTGCTGCCGTCTCACCCGCTCCCGGGCATGATGGGGCTATGCGTATCGGAGTGCTTACCGGTGGAGGAGACTGCCCAGGGCTCAACGCCGTCATCCGCGCGGTGGTTCGAACCTGCGCCAACCGCTACGACTCCCAGGTGGTCGGATTTCAGGACGGCTGGCGCGGGCTGCTGGAGAACCGGCGCATTCAGCTGGCCAATGACGATCGTAACGACCGGCTGCTGACCAAGGGCGGCACGGTGCTCGGCACCGCGCGCACCAACCCCGACAAGCTGCGTGCCGGGCTCGACCAGATCAAGCAGACCCTCGATGACAACGGGATCGATGTACTCATCCCGATTGGTGGGGAGGGCACGCTCACGGCGGCCAGCTGGCTCGCCGACGAGAACGTGCCCGTGGTGGGGGTGCCCAAGACAATCGATAACGATATCGACTGCACCGATGTCACTTTCGGGTTCGATACGGCGTTGACCATCGCCACCGATGCCATCGACCGGCTGCACAGCACGGCCGAATCGCACCAGCGTGTCATGCTGGTGGAGGTGATGGGCAGGCATGCGGGGTGGATCGCGCTGCACGCCGGGCTGGCCTCCGGCGCCCACATGACGTTGATTCCCGAAGTACCGTACGACGTGGAAGAGGTGTGCCGCCTGATCAAAGGCCGCTTCCAGCGCGGGGATTCGCATTTCATCTGTGTGGTGGCCGAGGGTGCCAAGCCGGCAGAGGGCTCAATGGAGTTACGCGACGGGGGAATTGACGAGTTCGGGCATCAGCGGTTCACCGGCGTGGCCCAGCAGCTGGGCGTCGAAATCGAGAAGCGCATCAGCAAGGAGGTCCGCACCACGGTGCTGGGCCATGTGCAGCGCGGCGGCACCCCGACACCGTTCGACAGGGTGCTCGCTACCCGCTTTGGTGTGAACGCCGCGGACGCCGCCCATGCCGGCGAGTACGGGGTGATGGTGTCTCTGCGGGGCCAGGACATCGGGCGAGTGCCGTTGTCGGAGGCGACCCGCCATCTCAAGCTGGTCCCGAAGAATCGTTACGAGGACGCCGCCGCCTTCTTCGGCTGAGGAACGGCGCCCGTGTGGTCGCCAAGCGCATACCTGGTGTCGATGATTCTCGCGATGCACCGACGTGCGGTATGCGCTCGAAGGATTGGCCTGCTGGACCCGGCCAGCTCAGCCTGGGGCAGGCGCTACCTGCGTTTTCTCCGCAACACGCGTCTGCTCGGCAGGCAAAGCCGACCCATTAGGATCGCAGCATGACAGAACTGCTGGACTACGACGACGTGCTGACCCGATACGAGCCGGTGCTCGGTATGGAAGTCCACGTCGAACTGTCCACGGCCACCAAGATGTTCTGCGGCTGCCCGACGGCGTTCGGTGCGGAGCCAAACACGCAGATCTGCCCGGTCTGCCTCGGCCTGCCGGGCTCGTTGCCGGTGGTCAATGAGAAGGCCGTCGAGTCGGCCATCCGTATCGGACTGGCGCTGAACTGTGAGATCGCGCCGTGGGGCCGGTTCGCCCGCAAGAACTACTTCTACCCGGACCAGCCGAAGAACTACCAGATCTCCCAGTACGACGAGCCGATCGCGTTCAACGGCTATCTCGACGTTCCGTTGGACGACGGCACCACCTGGCGGGTGCAGATCGAGCGCGCCCACATGGAAGAGGACACCGGCAAGCTGACGCATATCGGCGGCGAGACCGGTCGCATCTCCGGGGCCACCGAATCCCTGCTCGATTACAACCGTGCCGGTGTGCCGCTCGTCGAGATCGTGACCAAGCCCATCGAGGGCACCGGGGAACGGGCCCCGGAGATCGCTCGCGCCTACGTGACGGCGTTGCGGGACCTGTTGCGCGCCTTGGATGTTTCCGATGTGCGTATGGATCACGGGTCGATGCGCTGCGATGCGAATGTGTCGCTGATGCCGACCGGTGCCGGCGAGTTCGGCACTCGTACCGAGACCAAGAACGTCAACTCGCTCAAGAGCGTCGAGGTAGCGGTCCGCTACGAGATGCGCCGCCAGGCAGCTGTTCTGGATGCGGGTGAGGAAGTCATTCAGGAGACGCGACACTTCCTGGAGCAGGATGGCTCCACCAGTGCCGGGCGCCGTAAGGAGACTGCCGAGGACTACCGGTATTTCCCGGAGCCGGACCTGGAGCCCGTCGCGCCGAGTATTGAGCTGATCGAGGGGCTGCGCGGCACCCTTCCCGAGCTGCCCTGGCTGCGGCTGGGGCGTATTCAGCAGGAGTGGGGCGTCTCCGATGAGGTGATGCGCGATTTGGTGAACAACGGTGCGGTCGAACTCGTACAAGCCACCGTCGCCGAGGGAGCCAGTAGCGAAGAAGCACGCTCGTGGTGGGGCAACTACTTAGTGCAGCAGGCCAATTCGCGGGAGGTCGAGCTGTCCGAGCTTCCGATCACACCGACTCAGGTGGCCGCCGTTGTCACGTTGATCAACGATGGCAAGCTGTCCAACAAGTTGGCGCGACAGGTGATCGACGGGGTGCTTACCGGTGAGGGTGAGCCCGAGCAGGTGATGACCGCTCGCGGGTTGGTGGTTATGCGCGACGATTCGCTGATCCAGGCCGCCGTCGATGAGGCGCTGGCCGCCAATCCCGATGTCGCGCAGAAGATCCGCGACGGCAAGGTGGCAGCCGCAGGCGCCATCGTGGGCGCGGTGATGAAGGCGACCAAGGGTCAGGCCGACGCCGCGCTGGTCAAGGACCTGGTGCTCAAGGCCTGCGGCCAGGGCTAGCTAGTCCAGGTCGTCGTTGGCCCGGGGGAATCCGCCGCCCTTCGGGAACAGTGGGAACACCACGTCCTCGGTGGGGGTGGCGGTGCCGAAGTCCTTGTTGATGGAACCGCCCCAGACGTTTCCGTCGGCAGAGAGCTTCAGCGCCCGCACATGACCGTGCTGCTCCTTCTGGCGGAGCACCTCGGGATCGCCCGTGACCGCACCGGTTTCGGGGTTCTGGCGCACCACGACTGTGGTCTGGTTGAACACCAGATTGACCATCACCGAGCTGTCCAGTGCGGCGCAACCGGCCACCCCGGGCTTGTCCGGCCACGTCCACACCGTTGAGATCTTGCCGTCCTTGGTGAGCTTTTGCAGTCGATCGCCCGCGGGTGCGCGGTCGGTGACATACAGCGCGCCGTTGGCGGCATCCACGCACATGGCGCCGCCGTCACCCAGGCCGCTGATCGCGGTCGTCGGCGCCGCCTGGTCGATAGTGGTGGGCTGCTCGATGCGGATCACCTTGCCGGCCAAAGAGTTCGGATCATTGGCTGCGGCCGCATTGCCGCCGGTGCCGGTCTGTACCACCAGTGTGGTGGGGCTGATGAACGCCAGCGATCCCGCATTGCCGTTGGGTCCCTTGGGGATTCCGGTGAGGATGTCCTTGGGTACGTCGCCATCGGCGACACGTATCACCCGGTTATCGGTGGGGGTGCTGATGTAGGCGTACATCAGCCGGTCCTGCTGGTAGGAGGGGGAGAGCACGATATCGGACAGTCCGCCGTCGCCCGACGGGTCGACGGGGATGGTCGTCTTCACCTTCGGCTCGGCGCTCGTCGCGATTTCTTTGATGACACCCGTCGCGCGCTCGGCGACCAATGCGGTCTTGCCGTCGCTGCCCATGATGAGCCCGCTGGTGGCCTCCAGGCATCCCTGCATCACACCGTCGGCGGGGCACTGCTTGGGGAACGGTTTACCCGGTAATGGCGGCGGCGGGGTGGTCGTGGTCTGGGCAACCCCGCGCCGGGGAACCTCGGTGAACGGCTGATCCTGGGTCGGATCGAACCGCACACATCCCGATAACAGCGTCACCGTTCCGGCCAACGCCGCCATCGAACCGACAAGCAGTCTTTTCCCCGATGGCTCATTGATCGGTCCCGTCGAGGGGCTGGAGCGAATGAGCATGCCCGCAAGATTACGGACCTTACGGCGTTGCTCGCCACATTCGGGGCTCCAATGGACTTACGCTGAGCCCGTGACCGGTCATTCGGACGATCCGCAGGCGTGGCGTAAGCCGCCCGAGCTGGTCGACCCTGAGGACGATGTGCCGTCGGCCACCTATGGCGGCGATTTCGAGACCACGGCAATCCCGCATTACCAGGCGGAGAAGCTGACGAGCTCCCACGATGTGAAAGAGGTTGGACCGTTGTACGATCCAGCGCCGCTGCCCTATGCCGAACCTGCTACCACGCAAATATCCTCTGAGGCGGTGCAGGCGCGACATGCCGCGCCGTGGGGCACTCAGGATCCGACGGGCGATCGTCGCGGCACTCAAGATCTCGGACTGCTGTTGCTGCGTGTCGGCGTCGGCGCGGTGCTCATCGCGCATGGGCTGCGCAAGGTTTTCAGCTGGTGGGGCGGGACCGGACTCAATGGATTCGAAGCAACCCTGAGTGATCGGGGCTTCAAATACGCCGACATCCTTACGTATATCGGCGTGACGGCGGAGCTTGGCGCCGGAGTACTGCTGGTTCTCGGCCTGCTCACGCCATTGGCCGGTGCGGCCGCGCTGGCCTTCATGGTCAACGTGCTGCTGTCCGACATGGTGTCCGACAAGGCGAACCGCTACGCGATCTTTTGGCCCGATGGGCACGAGTTCGAGCTGTTGATGATCGTCGCGATCATCGCCGTGATCCTCGTCGGCCCTGGCCGGTACGGGTTTGACGCCGGACGGGGCTGGGCTCGCAGGCCGTTTGTGGGGTCCTTCGCCGCACTGCTGCTGGGCCTGGGTGCTGCGGCCGCCATCTGGGTGTTCCTCAACGGAACAAATCCGCTGGCCTAATCTGCAAATCTGCCGAATTCGGAGCTAAACCCGATTTCGGTGACGGATTCCACTCATGTTGGGCGAAATCTCAACGGAAACCGTATTCTGCTCGCATTCCGCCGAGCAGGGAGACGCGTATGAGTTCAGACACCCCCGTCGAGAGCAAGGGGCTCAAGGGCGGCGCGATGGGGCTGCTGTCCAGCGTGGTCGTTGGGCTCGCGTCCACAGCACCGGCCTACAGCCTGGCTGCCACCCTGGGTTTGATCGTCGCCAGCGGTGGCGCCCTGCTCGCCGGGGTCAAGGCACCCGCCATCGTGCTGATCTCGTTCATCCCGATTTATCTCATCGCGGTGGCCTATCAGGAGCTGAACAAGGCCGAGCCGGACTGCGGCACCACTTTTACCTGGGCGTCCCGCACCTTCGGGCCGATAGTCGGATGGCTCGGCGGCTGGGGGATCATCGCCGCCGACGTCATCGTGATGGCCAACCTCGCCCAGATCGCAGGTGCCTATTCGTTCACGTTTGTCGGTGATCTGGGGTGGACCGCGGCAGCGAGCCTGGCCGACAGCACCCTGTGGTCGACAGTGGCAGGCGTTCTTTGGATCGTGATCATGACTTACATCTGTTACCGCGGTATCGAAGTCTCGGTGCGCCTGCAGTACGGGCTCTTACTGGTCGAGATGGTTGTGCTGGTCGCCGTGTCGATCATCGCGTTGATCAAGGTCTATACCCATAACGCCGAGGCATACTCACTGCTGCCCTCGTTGTCCTGGTTCTGGCCCGGAGGCATGGATTTCGGCACCGTCATCGCGCCCGCCGTCCTGACGACGATCTTCATCTACTGGGGTTGGGATACCGCGGTGGCCTGTAACGAGGAGTCCGATGACCCGGGACGCACACCCGGGCGCGCCGCGGTGCTGTCCACCTTCTTGCTGCTGGCCACCTATGCACTGGTCAGCGTGGCAGCTGTGGCGTTCGCGGGCGTCGGCACCGAGGGGATAGGCCTGGGCAATCAGGAGAATGCCGCGGATGTATTCGCGGCCATCGGTCCCGAACTGTTCGGCGATAGCTTCCTTGGGCATGTGGGGATGCTGCTGTTGTCCGCCTCCATCCTCACGTCGGCCTCGGCCTGCACCCAGACCACGATCCTGCCGACGGCCCGCACCACCCTGTCGATGGGTGTCTACAAGGCGCTGCCGGATTCGTTCGCATCGATCCACCGCAGGTATCTGACGCCCACTACCTCCACCGTGGCGATGGGTGCGGTCTCGATCGCGTGCTACGTGCTCTTTACGATCATCAGCACCAATCTGCTCACCGCCCTGATCGGATCGGTCGGCCTGATGATCGCCTTCTATTACGGGCTCACCGGCTTCGCGTGTGTGTGGTTTTATCGCCGGACCCTCACCCAGAGTGCACGCAATTTCATGATGCGAGGTGCGATCCCCTTGCTTGGCGGCATCGCGCTGACGGTCATCTTCGCTTACGGGTTGATTCAGTACGCCAAGCCCAACTGGCTCATCGATGACGCCGGTAACAACGTCACCGTCTTCGGATTCGGGGCCGTGGCGGTAGTCGGCATCGGCGCGTTGGTGCTCGGCGTCGTGCTGATGCTGCTGTGGCGGGTGGCGGCGCCGCCGTTCTTCCAGGGGACGACGCTGCCACGGCGCAGTGCCGACCTGGTGCTTGCTCCTGCCGGGGCCACGGCACACTTTGGACTGCCCGATGCGGTGGAGGCGCAGCAGACCGTGATCGCCGGCGATCTGTCCAATCTTCCGGAAGGGGAGGTCGCGGTGAATCCGCAGACGGGTGAGGAATTCAGCAGGGATTAGAGCGAGGCAAGCGCCGCGCCGGCAGCAGCAGCGGCGTCGTAGTCGGGAATCCAGTTGCCGGTGAGGATCTCGATGAGCTGTGCCGCTTGCTGCCGCGGAGTCATGTCGACAGAGCGATAGACGTGCCCTGTCTGACGGGCGTTCTGTTGAACTCGGGTGGTGCGATCACGCCGCCGTGACTCGTACAGGGCCAGCCGCCGGGGGACGTCAGCGGCCGAGGCTCCTGCCAACACGGTGGCCAGCACGACGGCGTCCTCGATCGACATGTTCGCGCCCTGGCCGAGGTGGGGGGTCATCGGATGCACGGCGTCACCCAGCAGCGCGATGCGATCGGTGGTCCATCGGCTCAGCGGCTTTCGGTCATACAGACCCCAGCGGAAGGTCTCGGTCATCGCCTCGACGACGCGCTGCACCGGCCGATCCCACCCCGCGAATTCGACGGCGAGCTCCGCGACGTCGCCGGGCGCGGTCCAGGATTCCTCGGCGTCGAGATTGCTCGCGGTGAAGGCCACCACGTTGAGCAGCCGACGTTGGGAGACCGGGTAGATCAGGAAACTGCGCCCGGGGCCGAGCCACATCTGCATGCTGTCCAGATCGACCGCGCCACCGAGGCGTTTCACCGGGATCAGGCCGCGATAGGCCATGACGCCGTCACTGGACAGCTCAGCCGGGCCGGTCACCACGCGCTGCACCACCGAGTGGATACCGTCAGCTCCCACCGCGATGTCGGCACGTTCCTCGGAACCGTCGGCGAAAACGATGCGCACCTCGTTGGCCGTCTCGACGATGTCCTGGCAGGGGCGTCCGAGGTGAACGGTTCCCTCGGGTAGTGCGCTCAACAATGCTTGCTGCAGTTCGCCGCGGTGCACGGGTAGGGAGGTCACCGGGCGATCCGGGCTCACCGATGGCCACGCCGGGGGCACCGGCACGCTTTCTCCTTGCCACGTGCGCCAGAGGGTGCGTTCGATGGGGGTGCCCACCGCGCGCACTCGATCGCCAAGGCCCACTGCGTCGAGGGCGCGCAGACCGTTGCTCGCAATGACCACGCCCGCGCCCACCTCGCGCAGTTCGTGTGCCTTCTCGTAGACGACGACGTCGCTACCGTTGGCGCGCAATGCAGCTGCTGCCGTCAGCCCGCCAATTCCGGCGCCGATGATCGCTACCCGCATGAGTTCGTCCTTCCCTTGGCTCCGATGCATAACGTTAGCATGCTAACTATTGCCATGCTAACCCTTAGACTGTTGGAGTGCCAGGACAACCGAGTGGAAACAGTGCGCGCGAGATCGAAGAGCTTGTCGCGGCCACAGATGCGCTGTACTTCGCGATGCGCCGGGGGCGAACGTCGCCCTCGGGTACTCAGGCGGGCTTGAGCCGCTCTCAGCTTGAGCTGATGGCGCCGCTGCTCGACCAGGATTCGATGTCCGTGAGCCAGCTCGCCGGGACGGCGGGAGTGGCGGTGCCGACAGCCACCCGGGCGCTCAAGCAGCTGGAGGAGCGAGGGGTGATCGAGCGCGCTCGATCGCCATCGGATGACCGGCTGGTCCTGGTGGGCTTGACCTCCACCGGGCGTGCGCAGGTCATTAAGGCGCAAGCGGCCTTTCGGGCGCGACAGCACGGGGTCTTCGCGGAACTGACCAGTGCCGATCGCCGTACCATGACCGCCAGCCTCACCCGGCTCGCGGCGCTCATCAATGACAATGTGGACGCGCGCGCCTAGCGTTTCGCGAAAATAATTCGGTGCCAGTCTTTTTCGGCGGTTCCGGTGATGTCGCTCATGACGTGTTTGATGGTGAGGTACTCCTCAAGGGAGTAGTCGGACATATCCTTGCCGAATCCGGATGCGCCGAATCCGCCGTGCGGCATCTCGCTGACGATGGGGATGTGATCGTTGATCCATACGCAACCCGCCTTGATCTCCCGCGATGCCCGCTGCGCGCGGTAGACATCGCGTGTCCATGCCGAGGCGGCAAGACCGTAGGCGGTGTCATTGGCCTGCCGCAGCGCGTCGTCGTCATCGGTGAATGAGCGCACGGTGAGCACCGGGCCGAAGATCTCGTCGCGGTAGACCTCGGACGTCTCCGTGACATCGGCGATCAGTGTGGGCCGGTAGAAGGATCCCGGCAGATCAGGAGAGCTTGCGCCGGTGACGATTCGGCCGCCCTGGGTGGGGGAGCGGTCCACGATGCTCGACACCTTGGCGCGGTGCGCGGCCGAAATGAGCGGTCCGATATCGGTAGTGGGGTCCATCGGGTCGCCGACGACGACCTTGCTCATCACCTCGCAGACCCCGGCGACGAAGTCGTCGTACAGATCGCGGGCGACGATGGCCCGCGTCGCGGCCGTGCAGTCTTGACCGGAGTTGATGATCGCTCCGGCAACCGCGCCCTGGATCGCCGCGTCCAAGTCGGCATCGTCGAACACCACGAAGGGGGCCTTGCCGCCGAGCTCCAATTGTGTTCGGCGGCCATGAACTGCCGCTGCCGCCATCACCTTTCGGCCGATGGCGGTGGACCCGGTGAAGGTCACCAAATCCACGTCGGGATGGCCGGCGAGTGCACCACCGGCGTCATCGCCGCGCCCGGTGACGACGTTGAGCACGCCAGGGGGTAGTCCGGCCTCGACGGCCAGGCGTGCCAGAGTCAGCGTGGTCAGTGGTGTCAGCTCGCTCGGTTTGATCACCACCGTGCATCCCGCCGCCAGTGCGGGTAACACTTTCCACACCGCCATCTGCAGCGGGTAGTTCCAGGGGGTGATGGTGGCGACCACCCCGGCGGCCTGCCTGCGGATGCTGGAGGTGTGGTCGGCCGAGTATTCGGCCGTTGCCTTGCCCTCCAGATGCCTTGCGGCACCGGCGAAAAACTCGATATTATCGATGCTTCCGGGCACATCGAACTCGGAGGCCAGCCGCACGGGTTTACCGGTCTGGGCGACCTCTTCGGCCACCAGTGTGTCGGCACTGGCAGCCATCACGGCGGCGAGTCTGGCCAGGACATTCGCGCGGTCGACGGGTGTCGCGGACGCCCAGGCGGGCCCCGCGGCCTTGGCCGCCGCCACTGCCGCATCCACATCGGCAGGGGTGGCGAGGCTTAACTCTGCGACGGTCGTGCCGGTCGCCGGGTTGATGACGCGGTGCGCTTCGCCGTGGGTCGTGACGGGGTGGCCATTGATCCAGCTGCTGGGAACGATCACCTGGCTACGGTATCGAAAACCAGCGCCTGAAGCCACGGATTCCATCGTCAATAGTCCGCTATTTGCGGTAATTCGTCGTAAAACGTTGCATGAAACGATGGAATCCGTGCACAATCGAGCTCGTGACCAACACGAAACGACGCTTGTTGCGGGTCGCCGATCCGGGTAACGGCTCTGCGGCATTCCAGCTTGATGACGCGTCCAAGGCGATTGTCGAGGAGCTTCAGCAGGACGGGCGGCGTGCCTACGCGACCATCGGCAAGTCGGTGGGGCTCTCGGAGGCGGCCGTGCGGCAACGCGTACAGCGCATGATCGACGCCGGTGTCATGCAAATCGTGGCGGTGACCGACCCCATGCAGCTGGGGTTCGCGCGCCAGGCCATGATCGGCATCAAATGCTCCGGTGACACCACCGAGGTGGCCGATCGTCTGGCGGAACTCGATGCCGTCGACTACGTGGTGCTGACGGCCGGAACCTTCGACGCGATCGTCGAGGTGGTCTGCGAGGACGATGACGACTTGTTGGTTCTGCTGAACAAGCAGATCCGTGCGGTGCCCGGGGTGACCTCCACGGAGACCCTGGTCTATCTGAAATTAGTGAAGCAGCAATACAATTGGGGTACCCGGTGACAACCGTCGATGTAGCACATGATATTTTCGGCGACCTGCAGCAGAAGGCATCCCGTCACCTCTGGGGTCACTTCGCCCGGCACGGTGAGGGCATCTCCGTGCCCATCATCACGCGCGGTGAGGGGGTGAGGATCTGGGATGATCGCGGCAAGAGTTACCTCGACGGCCTTTCCGGATTGTTCGTCGTACAGGCCGGGCACGGACGCGCCGAATTGGCGCAGGCCGCGGCCCGGCAAGCCGAGAAGCTTGCCTTCTTCCCGCTGTGGTCTTACGCCACCCCGACCGCGATCGAGCTGGCCGACCGCATCGCCGGATACGCCCCGGGCGACCTGAATCGTGTCTTCTTCACCACCGGTGGAGGAGAAGCGGTGGAGAGTGCGTGGAAGCTGGCCAAGCAGTTCTTCAAGCTGACCGGGAAACCCGGTAAGCACAAGGTTGTTTCGCGTGCCATCGCGTATCACGGAACTCCGCAGGGTGCACTGGCCATCACCGGCCTGCCGGCGTTCAAGGCGCCCTTCGAGCCGCTGACCCCGGGTGGGTTCCGCGCACCGAACACCAACTTCTATCGGGCACCGGAACCATATGCCCACGATGCCAAGGCATTCGGGCGATACTGCGCCGACCGGATTGCCGAGGCGATCGAATTCGAGGGGCCCGATACCGTCGCGGCGGTGTTCCTTGAACCCGTGCAGAACGCGGGCGGTTGTTTCCCTCCGCCGCCGGGCTACTTCGAGCGGGTGCGCGAAATCTGTGACGAGTACGACGTGCTGCTGGTGTCCGACGAGGTGATCTGCGCCTTCGGTCGCATCGGATCGATGTTCGCCTGCGAGGATTTCGGGTACCAGCCGGACATCATCACCTGTGCCAAGGGCATGACATCCGGGTACTCGCCGATCGGGGCGATGATTGCCACGGATCGTCTGTTCGAGCCGTTCAATGACGGCAAGACGACCTTCCCGCATGGATACACCTTTGGCGGACATCCTGTTTCGGCGGCGGTGGCGCTCGCCAATCTCGACATCTTCGAACGCGAGGGACTCAACGACCGGGTGCGGGAGAACGCGCCGGTGTTCCGGGCCACCCTGGAGAAACTTCTCGACCTGCCGATCGTCGGTGACGTGCGCGGCGCGGGGTACTTCTACGGGATCGAGTTGGTGAAAGACAAGGGGACCAAGGAGACGTTCAGCGGTGAGGAGAGCGAGCGGCTGCTCCGCGGCTTCCTGTCGGCGGCGTTGTGGGATGCGGGCCTGTACTGCCGCGCCGACGACCGTGGTGACCCCGTGATTCAGCTTGCGCCACCGCTGATTTCCGGGAAACCGGAGTTCGATGCGATCGAGCAGATCCTGCGTGGCGTGCTCACCGATGCTTGGGCGCGGTTATAGGTATGAGAGTCCTCATCGTGGGTGCCGGGGGAGTGGGCAGCGCGGCCGCGTTCATCGCGGCCCGTCGAGAGTTCTTCGAGGCGCTGGTGATCGCGGACTACGACATGGCACGGGCGCAGGCAGTGGTGGATCGTCTCGGCGATCCACGGTTCACTGCGGCCCGCATCGATGCCTCCTCGGCCGACGATGTCGCGGCGCTGTGCCGCGAGCATCGAATCACCCATGCGCTCAACGCGGTTGATCCTCGATTCGTCATGAGCGTCTTCGGGGGATGTTTCGCCGCGGGGGTCACCTACCTCGATATGGCGATGAGCCTGTCGCATCGCCATCCGGACAGGCCCTACGAGCTGCCCGGGGTGATGCTCGGTGACGAACAGTTCGCCGTGGCCCAAAAGTGGGAGTCCGCGGGGTTGTTGGCGTTGGTGGGCATAGGAGTGGAGCCGGGCCTTAGCGATGTGTTCGCGCGGTACGCCGCCGACCACCTGTTCTCCGAGATCGACGAGCTGGGCACCCGGGACGGCTCCAACCTTGAGGTACAGGGTCACCGGTTCGCCCCGTCGTTCTCCATCTGGACGACCATCGAGGAATGTCTCAATCCGCCGTTGATCTGGGAACGCGATAGGGGGTTCTTCACCACCGAACCCTTCAGTGAACCCGAGGTTTTCGACTTCCCGGGAGGCATCGGCCCTGTCGAATGCGTCAATGTCGAGCACGAGGAAGTGGTGCTCATGCCGCGCTGGGTCAACGCCCGGCGGGTGACGTTCAAGTACGGCCTCGGTGCCGAGTTCATCAATGTGCTGCGCACTCTGCGTCTGGTCGGGCTGGATAGCACCGCCCCGGTGAGCGTGCACGCGCAGGGCGGTGACGCCACCGTCAGCCCTCGCGATGTGGTGGCGGCGTGCCTACCGGATCCGGCGGGGCTGGGGCATCTGATGCGCGGGGCCACGTGTGCGGGTCTGTGGGTCACCGGCACCGGCAAGGACGGCAGACCACGCGAGGTCTATCTGCACCACGTCGTCGACAACGAATGGACGATGGCCCGCGACGGCGCGCAATGTGTAGCGTGGCAGACCGCCGTGAACCCGATTGTGGCCCTGGAGCTGCTCGCCGAGGGTGCGTGGAGCGGCACGGGGGTGTTGGGGCCGGAGGCCTTCGACAGCGTGCCGTTCCTGGACCGACTCAATACCTTCGGCGCGCCGTGGGGCATGCAGGAGCGTGCGGCCGCTTAACCCCGCTCGAGTCCCTGATAGGGATTCGGCACCCGGCCATTGCTGGCCGCCGACAGGATGGGCAGCGTCGAGAAGGTGACCGCAGGCAGGCGCAGCGAGGTGCCGTCCACCAGCTCTGCCCGTGCCCAGGCGTGCTTGTCGAATCCGATCCCTTTGACCTGCGTCCACGGCAGCTTGCGGGTGGCCGTCAGTGTTCGTACCTGCACCGATTGCGTGTCGACCGCGGTCTGATACCGAAAGACCGCGTAGGAGAAGACGACGGGGATGACCAGCAGTGGCGCGAGGACCGGGAGATACAGGACAAATGTCAGGATGCCGAGCGCCAGAAACCCGGACATGAAATGCGCCATCGGCGATGTCCTGATCACTGTGCGTTTCTCCTCGGTCATCCACCCATTGTCGCCGACAGCGAGGCCGTGGCGAGAATCCGGCCCGGAACTCGCCGTGGCTTCACGCTCGGCGAAGCCGCTTCTAGCAGGGATTTGACTCGGACCTCCAGAAACGGCTACCGTACGCGGTGTGAACAACCCCGCCTTGCTCGTAGTAATCGGTATGCGCGTCGACGCGTAGCCCGAGTCCAAGGCAACTCGCGCACACTCGACGCGCAACCCTCGTACAGCAGACCGCTGGCGGGGGTTTTTTGTTGCCATAGGTTTTCAGTACGGACACAACAAGAGGACAGACCACCATGAGCGCACCTGCAAAGCCCAAGCCGGCTTCTGCTTCTGGGCTGACCCCAGCGGCAGCTCCGGAATCGAACACCGTCGCACCCCAGCGCGTCACCGGCGCGCAGTCGGTAGTGCGGTCGCTTGAGGAGCTCGGCGTCGAGGTCATCTTCGGCATTCCCGGTGGTGCGGTGCTGCCCGTGTACGACCCGCTGTACGACTCGGTCAAGGTTCGGCACGTCCTGGTGCGGCACGAGCAGGGTGGCGGGCACGCGGCCAGTGGGTACGCACACGCCAGCGGCAAGGTCGGCGTCATGATGGCGACCTCCGGCCCGGGTGCCACCAACTTGGTCACCCCCTTGGCCGATGCGCAGATGGACTCCATCCCGGTGGTCGCGATCACCGGGCAGGTGGGGCGGGGCCTCATCGGCACCGACGCCTTCCAGGAAGCCGATATCTCCGGCATCACCATGCCGATCACCAAGCACAACTTCCTGGTGAACAACGCCGAGGAGATCCCACGGGTCATGGCCGAGGCCTTCTACATCGCCCTCAGCGGTCGTCCCGGCGCGGTCCTCGTGGATATCCCCAAGGACGTCCTGCAAGCGCAGACGACATTCAGCTGGCCGCCGCAGATCTACCTGCCCGGCTACAAGCCCGTCACCAAGCCGCATGGCAAGCAGGTCCGTGAGGCGGTCCGGCTGATCGCCGCCGCCAAGCGTCCGGTGCTGTACGTCGGTGGCGGTGTCATCCGTGCGGACGCGTCCCCGGAACTCAAGGAATTGGCCGAATTGACCGGCATCCCCGTCGTCACCACCCTTATGGCGCGCGGTGCATTCCCCGACAGCCACGAGCTGCACATGGGTATGCCCGGGATGCACGGCACCGTCGGCGCGGTGGCTGCACTGCAGCGCAGCGATCTGCTGATCACCCTGGGCGCGCGTTTCGACGACCGCGTCACCGGGCAGCTGGACTCGTTCGCGCCGGACGCCAAGGTGATTCATGCCGATATCGACCCCGCCGAGATCGGTAAGAACCGCCACGCCGATGTGCCGATCGTCGGGGACGTGAAGAACGTCATCGCCGAGCTGACCGAGGCCATCCGGAATGATCGCGCCACCGGTGCGACGACCGACCTGTCCGAGTGGTGGGGGTACCTCTCGGGTATCCGCTCGACCTACCCGCTGGGCTACGACGCACAGCACGACGGCAGCCTGGGCCCGGAGTTCGTCATCGAAACCCTGGGCAAGATCGCCGGTCCCGACGCGGTCTACGTGGCAGGCGTTGGGCAGCACCAGATGTGGGCCGCGCAGTTCATCAAGTACGAGAACCCGCGTACCTGGCTCAACTCCGGTGGCCTGGGCACGATGGGCTTCGCGGTGCCCGCGGCCATGGGTGCCAAGATGGCGCGGCCGGAGGCCGAGGTGTGGGCCATCGACGGTGATGGCTGCTTCCAGATGACCAACCAGGAGCTGGCCACCTGTGCCATCGAGGGCGTGCCCATCAAGGTGGCGCTCATCAACAACGGCAACCTGGGCATGGTGCGTCAGTGGCAGACCCTGTTCTACGACCAGCGCTACTCGCAGACCGACCTGGCGACACACTCGCGTCGCATCCCCGATTTCGTGAAGCTGGCCGAGGCGCTCGGCTGCGTCGGATTGCGTTGCGAGCGTGAAGAGGATGTGGCCAAGGTGATCGAAGAGGCGCGGGCCATCAATGATCGCCCGGTGGTCATCGACTTCGTCGTCGGTGCCGACGCCCAGGTGTGGCCGATGGTCGCGGCCGGCACCAGCAATGACGAGATCCAGGCGGCCCGGGGCATCCGGCCGCTGTTCGACGATGATGAAACTGCGGAGCAGGAAGGGTCACGATGACCAGCACCCATACCCTGAGCGTTCTGGTCGAGGACCGTCCCGGTGTACTCGCCCGCGTCTCGGCGCTGTTCTCGCGGCGCGGCTTCAACATCGCGTCGCTGGCGGTGGGCCCGACCGAACTCAAAGGTATTTCGCGCATGACAATCGTCGTCACCGTCGACGATTTTCCGCTCGAGCAGGTCACCAAGCAGCTCAACAAGCTCATCAACGTGATCAAGATCGTCGAACAGGACGAGGAGAATTCGGTCGCCCGCGAGCTGATGCTCGTCAAGGTGCGGGCCGATGCGACGGTGCGCGCGCAGGTCATCGAAGTGGTGAACCTGTTCCGCGCCAAGGTCGTGGATGTGTCGCCGGAGTCGGTGACCATCGAGGCGACGGGCACCCAGTCCAAACTGGATGCTCTGCTGCGGATGCTCGACCCGTACGGTATTCGGGAGATCGTGCAATCCGGCGTGGTCGCGCTGTCGCGTGGCCCGCGGTCCATCGCCGCCGCGAAGTAGAAATCATAAAGACATCAGAAGAAGAAGTAAGAAGGGAAAAGAACTGTGGCAGTTGAGATGTTCTACGACGATGATGCGGACCTCACCCTGATTCAGGGCCGCAAGGTCGGCGTCATCGGGTACGGCAGCCAGGGACACGCGCACTCGCTGAGCCTGCGCGACTCCGGCGTCCAGGTGAAGGTCGGTCTGCGCGAGGACTCCAAGTCGCGCGAGAAGGTCACCGAGCAGGGCCTCGAGGTCGATACCCCCGAAGCCGTTGCCAAGTGGGCCGACGTCATCATGATCCTCGCGCCCGACACCGCGCAGGCCCAGATCTTCACGAACGAGATCGAGCCGCACCTCAAGGACGGCGACGCGCTGTTCTTCGGGCACGGCCTGAACATCCACTTCGGTCTGATCAAGCCCCCGGCCAACGTCACCGTTGCCATGGTCGCCCCGAAGGGTCCCGGCCACCTGGTGCGTCGTCAGTTCGTCGATGGCAAGGGTGTTCCCGCGCTCATCGCCGTGCACCAGGACCCGAAGGGTGAGGGCCAGGCCCTCGCGCTGTCCTACGCCAAGGGCATCGGTGGCACCCGCGCCGGCGTCATCAAGACCGACTTCAAGGAAGAGACCGAGACCGACCTGTTCGGTGAGCAGGCCGTGCTCTGCGGTGGCACCGAGGAACTGGTCAAGACCGGGTTCGATGTCATGGTCGAGGCCGGATACGCCCCCGAGATGGCGTACTTCGAGGTGCTGCACGAGCTCAAGCTGATCGTCGACCTGATGTACGAGGGCGGCATCGCCCGCATGAACTACTCGGTGTCCGACACGGCGGAGTTCGGTGGCTACCTGTCGGGCCCGCGCGTCATCGACGCCGGCACCAAGCAGCGGATGAAGGACATCCTCAAGGACATCCAGGACGGCACCTTCGTCAAGCGCCTCGTCGCGAACGTCGAGGGCGGCAACAAGGAGCTCGAGGGCCTGCGCAAGGAGAACGCCGAGCACCCGATCGAGGTCACCGGCAAGAAGCTGCGCGACCTGATGAGCTGGGTCGATCGGCCGATCACCGAAACCGCCTAGTCTCTAGCCGCTACCGCAAGGCCCCCGCACTCTTCGGAGTGACGGGGGCTTTTGCGTTTTCCGCGGTCGACGTTCAATAGGAATGGTGTCCATCGAGTATGCGACGGTAGTCATGCCGAGGTTCGGTGGATACTGGAACTCGATGACCACCTCCCGTTCGACCTCCGTCGCCTCCCGACTCGCCGCGCCCGTCGTTGTGGGTGCGGTGGCGGTCGCGGGTTGTGCGGCGATCTGGCTCGGAGACCCGACAACACCCGGGGGAGTGCTTCCGGTGTGTCCGTTCAAGGCCCTCACCGGCCTTGACTGCCCCGCGTGCGGCGGTCTGCGGATGGTCTACTCATTGATGCACGGCGACGTGCTCGGTGCGTTGCGCTACAACGCGGTTGCGTTGGTGGCCTTGGGATTCCTCACGGTGTGCTTTGTCGCATGGACGCGTAGCCGCTGGCGAGGAGAGACCGGTTGGAATCCGCCATGGTTGCACGGATGGGTGCCGACGATCATCGTGGTGGTATTCGTGGCCTGGTTTGCCATCAGGCTGATTCCGATCGCGCCGTTCACCGCGCTCCGAGTGTGAGGGCCTAGGCGGACTGCTCCATAAGCTCGCGAGCGTTCTCTCCCAACGTAATGCCGTCGTCACCGATGAACAGGCGGGAGATCTCGCGGGCCAGCGGCTCGAGTGTGAACGGTACAAAGGCGGGCTGGGCAAGGCGCAGGAGCATCGCCAGCATCGGGTCCGCGATTCGCGGAATCCCCAAATGGCGCCGTACCTTTGGCGGCACCACCGCTACCGAGGGTACGGCGGTGACCAGGGTGATCGCGGCAACCGCCGCCGCCGTCAGCCCGCCGAAGCCCCGTGCGTTTCTGATCACCGACAAGGCGAATCGCATGCCGCCCGGCACAAAGCCTTTCACCATCCGGTATTCGGATTCGATGGAGTCGTAGTAGGCCTCCACCTCCTCGGAGGTCACCGGCACGGTGTCCGGATCGGCTCCCATGAGCTCGGCGAATGTCTTGACTTCCGAGAAGAATTGGTCGCGTTCGGCTTTGGGAAGACGCCGGGGGATAAGACGCCCCGGCGCGGGTGTGTTCTCGTAGATACGTAGCGCCGCATGCATGATCGTCACGTGCGCGAAGAGCACCAGTGCAGGCCCCTGCGCGTCGTAGGGCCGGTCGGTGCCGGGAATGACACCCTTCATGTTGCGGTGGTAGTGACGCAGGTGCGCGGCCAGGGCATCGGCGCTCGCGGTGTCGCCGAAGATGATCGGTATCGGGACTCCGGCCGTGCGCTGAATGCGTTTGACGGTGTCATCGAAGTCGACCTGGTTGCGCTTGCTCTTGGTGAACACCGGATCGTGGTTGATCTCGACGGCCTGCAATCCCTCATGACTGCCCTCCAAGAGCGCCGTCACCAGGACGATCATCGGTGCCACGGAGGGATGCAGAAAGACCTTCCAGGTCACCGAGCCGGGGCCGAAATAGCCGTAATCCGGGTGTCCGTCGGGGCCGGTGCGTTGACCGGCGGGGGTTGGCCCATCACCGCGCCGCCAAATCCGGGCTTTGGCATCACCTCGAGGCGGCATACCCGCCGAGGATGGTGTCGTGGCGTGTGTAGCTGTGCTTGGCATCGTTGCCTCCCAGGGAGCGGTTCGCTTCCTCTTATTGGAGACGTTAACAACGTCAGTTGTCAACAGTAAGGGGCGCAACTGTTATAGAAGTGGCTGCTGCATTGCAATCTCCGCCGGTGGTGTCCAGCTACGGGCGGTTCGCCCCGATCAGGTCCAGTCCCAAAGCGGTGGCCCAGTGAATGACCGCTTTGCCATCGCGGCGGCTATGCACCAACCGTGCCTGCCGCAATGCCGAGGTGTGCTCGGAGGCCGACGCCGGGCTGATACCGAGATCGCGGGCGATGTCGCCGGTGGTGTGCTCCTGACTCAGCACGCGCAGTACTGCCGCTCGGGTCGACCCGAGTATCGTTGCGAGCGAGTCAGATTCGGTGCCAATGCCAAGGGTGAGATCGATGGGTGCCGGGTATGCCAGGACCACCGGACGGTCGCCGAGCTCACCGACCAGGGGTGGTCCCGCCCAGAAAATGCTGGGCGTCAACACGATGCCACGGCCACGCAGCGCGATGGTGGTGCGTTGTGGACTGTCGACCTCAAGGCAGTCGCCATTCCATCGTGCGCCGGGGACAATCTTGCCGAGGGCGGCCCGCACACCGTGGCGCGCCATCACGCGTCCCTGCCGGACAAGTTCAATCTGATGGTTCGCCTGGATGTCGGGCCAGTACGGTTCCAGCACCGCTCTGTAGGCGCCTTTCGTCATGCGTCCCAATGCCACAGTGGCTTCGCGATCACCGGCGATGGCGTGCCGGAGATAAGGTGGCGCACCGGCACCTTCGGTGGGGCCGCGCCCGAAGACGGCCAACTCTGCCAGCGCCTGCTGCCGACTCAGCTTTTCGATGGACCGCATACCCTCATCGAAACTGTCGCCCAGCACGGTGGGCGACAATGACCATGAAAAGTGGCTCACCACCGCCCGTCCCGGTGCCGCCGCGATGGGAAATGCTGCCAGCGCTCGACAACGCCACCGTTCGCCCCACGGTGTGCGAATACCTTGCCGCAGTGCTCGTGTCGCGAACTTCATCTCCAACAACGGCGCAGGCATAGGCAGAAACCTCGTCAAAGCAAGGTCATTCGCCGCGAAGATGAGTCGCAACACGCTGGCCTACAACCCGCTGCGGACCGCTTTGACGAGTATCTCAACACAATATGCCCATACCTTTCGGCGCACCCGCGAAACATCGCGCTGCAGTGCTTAGATATGGAACCGCATGGGGATGCTGCGCGGTCCCCGGATGGCGGGGGCGTCCCTCCAGCCGACGGGGCCAGTCACCTCGGGTCTGCGTGCCAGGATCTCGCGAATGGCCACCGTCGCCTCCAGCCTGGCCAGCGCCGAGCCCAGGCAGTGATGCGCGCCGTATCCAAAGGCCAGCGGTGGGGTGTTCTTGCGGCCCAACCGGAACTCGGCGGGATCGGTGAACACCTGTGGATCGCGGTTTGCGGCGGCAATCGCGATGAGGACCGTCTGGCCTTCCCGGATTAGGTGCCCGGCCAGGTTGTGGTCCCGGGTCGCTACGCGCGCGGTGCCCTGTACCGGGCCGTCGAGTCGCAGAAGTTCGGTGATGACCGCGGGGTCATCGGGGTCGACGTGATCGGCCAGCCGGGTTCCGTCGGCGCGCGCGGTGAGCAGCCGAAGCATGCTTGCCCCCAAGAGATTAGCCGTCGTCTCATGACCCGCGATGGCGATCATCAATGCCATGGTGACCACGTCTTCCAGCGACAGGTTGATATCGGATGCGATCAGACTGAGTAGGTCGTCTCCGGGGTGTACGCGGCGGTCTGCGGCCAGCGGCAGAAGTTCGGTAGCGAGTGTCGCGCCCGCGGAGGTGCCGGCCAGGACGGTCTCGACGTCGGCGAAGGCCCCGAGCATCTGGATGATGACCGGGGACTCCTGGCGAAGGACGGCTGACGCCGCATCGTCCAGGCCGAGCCACTCGCCGATGATTGCGATCGGCAACGGTAGGGCGATATCGGTCATGAAGTCGAAAATTTCTCCAGCTAGCGGATATTCGACGACGTGAGCGGTGATGGATTGCACGCCTTCGCGCAGACCGGCGATGAAACCCGGGGTGAATACGTCGCGGACGGCGCCCCTGAGCGCGGTGTGATCCGGTCCGTCGACGAAGAGCATGTTTCTGCCGAAGTTGGACAGGTCGAGGTACTCGGGGGCCGAGGCCCGCATCTGCGGGCTGGCGAGGGGATCGCTCGACCATCCGGTGCCACCCAGCACCTCGCGGGCCGGGTGATATCCCAGAACCACCCAGGTGCCGGCTTTCTCGTCCCAGACCACGTCGCCGCGAGCTCGGAGGTTTTCGTAGTAGGGGTAGGGATCCCGTGAATCCCAGGGAATCCGGGGAGCGATGGGGTTAGCAGTGGTCATGGTGATCCAATCCGAAGGGCAGGCCTCGCTCGCGGACCCATCCGACATGCTGTTTACCTAGCGGGGAAATGGCTTCGGCCACGCCATCGAGATCGTCGAGCAGCGCGCGGGTGTGCACGGTCGCGTTCAGCGTTGCCGACAGGGCGCTGATGTTCAGATTGATCCGGGCCAGGAAAATCAAGTCGCTGGGTATCGACATCTGATGCAGCGTCTGGAAGTTCAGCAGGGAACGGGTGGCGCTGTTCGATATCTGACGGGTAAATGTCACCGGCTGAGGGCCCCGGATGTCCTGCACGGTTGCGCCGAGCCACTGAAAGACATCGTGAGCCGACAGCGGGGAGTCGGCGGCGAAGTATCCGGCATCGACCATGAGCTGGCGTAGGTCTTCGCGCCGTTCCTCGGCAGCCGCGCGAATCATCTGCACGAGCCGATAGCGCAAGGGCTCGGGCACCACCTTGATGCAACCGAAGTCGACGAAGCCGACGGAACCGTCCATCCCGAATCGATAGTTGCCCGGATGCGGGTCGGCATGAAACAGATTCGCGTGCCGAAATGATCCGGTGCTGAAACGCCAGATCGTCTCCACCCAAACGTCTTTGAGGTCCTGGTCGGCCTGTTGTGCGGCCACCCAATCCAGACCGCCCAGGTAGGTCATGGTGACCACCCGATTGCCGGACGCTTCAGATATCACCTCGGGTATCCGGATAAAGGGATGGTCCGCATAGAGGGCCGCGAACGCCCTCATATTGGCGGCCTCGTGCCGGTAGTCCAACTCCTCGGATATGCGTGCGGCCACCTCGTCGGCCATGAGGCGATGGTCCAGTTGTGGCCGCGGCCCGGCGATACCTGTCGCGAAGCGCAGGAAAGTGGCCATCAGCTCCGCGTTCGATAGATCGTGCTCGATGGCTTGTGCCACACCGGGATATTGGACCTTGACGGCGACCGGGCGGCCATCATGAAGGGTCGCTCGATGCACCTGGCCGATAGATGCCGCCGCCATCGGTTCATCGCTGAATTCGGAGAAGAGTTCCTCGACGGACCTCCCAAGATCTTCTTCGAGGGCTTGGCGCGCCAACAAGGGATGCATGGGCGGTGCGTCAGCCTGCAGTCGCGTCAAGGCGTTTTGATACGGCGAGAGTTGGTTGTAGCCGTGGGATGCGATATCGGCGACCGAGAAGATTTGGCCGGCCTTCATGAGGACGCCCTTGGAGTGTCCGAGCAGTTCGGTGTAGCGCTCGGCGGTGCGTTCGTGGAACCGTTCGACGGCGCCGGTGTCTCCGGCTTTCTCGCGCAAGCCCGCGACGAGTCGCCCGCCCGCGGCGCGGGCGGTGAAGCCTGCCAGCGGCATGGTGCGCCGGATTCGGCCGCGCGGAATGGGATTGTCGCTCATAGCTGGACACCAATCTTTGGTTGTTGCCGAGGGTCTAGTCCGAAGGGCAGTCCACGTTCACGTACCCAGGCCACATGTCGCACACCGAGCGCGGTGGTCGGCTCGGCGACACCTGCCATGTCCGACAGGATCGCGCGCAGATTGACCGTCGCCCCGAGTCTCGTCATGGAGGAGGTAACACCCATGGTGATGCGGCTGAGCATGAACATATCGGGCGGAATAGTCAGATGGCGCGATCCAGCGTCGGGGTTGGAGACGTTGACTGCGGCGAGAAATTCGTGCATCAGCTCGGGTGTGTATCTGACGGGTTGAGTCAGGGACAGCCCGGGACTGAAGTTGGTTATCCAGCGGTATGTCTCGTCGGCAGAAGCGGTGGAATCATTAGGCAGCACCCCGTATTCGACTGCCATCCGACGAAGGCCTGGTCTGTCGCCACTGAACATCGCCTGACCCATCAATGTCCAGCCGTATCGCCGGAATTCCGGAAACTCTTTGACACAGCCGAAGTCGACGACGCCGATACTGCCATCTAAGCCAAAACGATAGTTACCTGGATGTGGGTCGGCGTGATAGAGCGACGAGTGCTGAAAGGATCCATAGACAAAACGCCATAAGGCTTCTGCCCAGGTGTCCTTCAGCTCTTGATCGGCATTGTGCGCCTCATCCCAACCGATTCCGTCCACGAAGGTCATGGTCAGCACTCGCTCCCCGGATGCTTCATCGACGAGCCCAGGTACCCGGATGAATGGGTGCTCGCGGTAGAGGTCGCTGAAAGCCCGAATGTTAGCGGCCTCATTGCGATAGTCGATTTCTTCACCGATCCGGTCTGCGATCTCGGCGGCAATGCCCCGCAGATCGGCTTGGCTGTAGATTCCGGTCGCAGACAGGGCCACCCGCAGGAACGTGGCGAGCAGCTCGGTATTTGCAAGGTCATCCCTGATGGCCTGTGCCACACCGGGATACTGGATCTTTACCGCGACCCGGCGACCGTCGTGTAGTACCGCTTGATGGACCTGGCCGATGGAGGCTGAGGAGATCGGCTCATCATCGAACTCGGCGAAAAACTCGTCGAGGTCGCGGCCCAGGTCGTCTTGGAGTATCTGCCGGGCCAAGCGAGACTCCATGGGCGCTGATTGCGTCTGCAACCTCGTCAGGGCACGCGCATAAGGAGTCAAGGAGCCGCTGAGGCTCGTATCGAGAGTGGAGAAGATTTGGCCGGCCTTCATCAGAACGCCCTTGGAGTGCCCGAGTAGTTCGGTGTATCGCTCGGCGGTCTTTTCATGGAAGCGGTCCACGGCGCCGGTGTCTCCGGCCTTCTCGCGCAAGCCTGCGACCAGTCGTCCGCCCGCGGCACGAGCAGTGAATCCTGCCAGCGGCATAGTGCGCCGGATGCGGCCTCGGGGCACCAGGTCTTCTGTCATGACTACCTCCTACCGGTGAGCCAGAGCGGCTGTTAAAGTAATCACTGAGTGACACTAAGTGATTACTTGGGAGACGTCAATGGTTGAGATTTCCACAAAAGAACGCCTGGTCGCCGAGGCCATGAGGCTCTTTGGGGAGCAGGGGTACAAGGCGACAAGCGTCGCGCAGATTGAGAAGGCGGCCGGTCTTACTCCCGGATCGGGCGGGCTTTATCACCACTTCAAGTCCAAAGAAGCGCTGCTGGAGGCGGGCGTAGATCGTCAGCTCGATCGCCGTCGCGCAATGCGTGACATCCGCGCGCTTTTCGGTGGACTGGGCGACCTGCGTAACGAACTCACGATGATGGGTCGCTACCTGCTGACCGTGCTCGATGAGGAGTCGCAGCTGCTGCAGATCGCATCGAGTGTTCCGGCCGGTCACCTGGCCCGGCTCGACAACGCCTATGCCGCACTCTTCGATGGCCTCTACGCCGAGCTCACCGACTGGGTGCATGGCTGGGCCCCGGACATCGGCAAGGCGCAAGCGGAATCGATTGGGGCGCTGGGCGTCAATGCACTCTTGGGGAAGCGCGCGACCAGTACGGTTTTTCGGGCGCCGACCGCCACCATCGCCGACGAGGACTACATCGGGGAATGGACGGCCATGCTGGCCACGAGAATCGAGTCGCTGCGTTAGTCTCCGCCGGTGGCCCTGACACCGGAGACCGTGCCCGCTGCGCCCGCGGTCCCGCGCAGCCGAATCGTCATTGCCTCCATGGTGGGCACGAGCATCGAGTTCTTCGACTTCTATATCTATGCCACCGCAGCGGTGCTGGTGTTCCCAACGTTGTTCTTTCCCAAGGGAAATGAAACCGCAGCGCTGCTGTCCTCGTTCGCGACGTTCGGGTTGGCCTTCGTCGCCCGCCCGGTCGGATCCATGCTGTTTGGACACTTTGGCGATCGGATCGGACGCAAGGCCACGCTTGTCGGATCGCTGATGACCATGGGAGTCGCGACCTTTGCGATTGGGTTGCTACCCACCTTCGAGACTGTGGGCTACTGGGCTCCGGCCATGTTGTCGCTGCTGCGTTTTTGTCAGGGGCTGGGACTGGGAGGGGAGTGGTCGGGTGCGGCGCTGCTGGCGACCGAAACCGCCGAGGAAGGGAAGCGGGGCTGGGCGGCGATGTGGCCACAGCTGGGCGCCCCGATCGGATTCTTCTTCGCCAACGGCACTTTCCTGCTGCTGATGCTCGTCATGGGCTTCGACGCTAAGACGGCTGCGACCAACCATGCGTTCTTGTCCTGGGGTTGGCGAGTCCCGTTTTTGGCCAGCGCCGTCATCGTGGTCGTCGGTCTGTACGTGCGGCTCAAACTCACCGAGACACCCGTGTTCACCCAAGCGGTTGCCGAGGGCAAGAAGGTGCGTGCACCGTTGGCCGAGGTGGTTCGGACCTCGTGGCGCCAGCTGGTGATCGGCACCTTCGTCATGCTGGCCACGTACACAATCTTTTACGTCGTCACCACCTGGGCGGCGTCGTACGGAACAGGGAAGGTGGTCGACAAGTCCGGGGTCAAGCTCGTGATCAGTTACGTCGATTTCCTACAGATGCAGCTGATTTCGGTGCTGTTCCTGGCGGCGTGCGTGCCGATATCCGGACGGCTGGCGGACAAATTTGGCCGCAGGCCGGTGCTGCTGACGTTCACTGCCGGAATCATCGCGTTCGGGCTCTCGTTCGGCTGGTTTCTCGACCCGGCGACGGTGGACAAGGCCACGATGCTGGTGTTCCTGAGCCTGGGAATGGCGTTGATGGGCTTGTCCTTTGGGCCGATGAGTGCCCTGCTGCCCGAGCTGTTTCCGACGAATGTGCGCTACACGGGGTCGGGGATCGCCTACAACTTCGCCTCCATCATCGGCGCCGCCGTCGCGCCCTTCATCGCGACGTGGTTGGTGCACGACTTCGGCGTCGCCTGGGTGGGCGTGTACCTGTCCGCCGCTGGTGTACTGACATTTGTGGCACTACTGGCCGTTCGTGAGACGCGTGGGATAGACCTGGCTGAGGTGTGATCAGCCACCCAGGTCGATCGACGGGAAGTAAATGACCTGTCCCACCGTGATGTGGTCGGGGTCTTCGATTAGATTGGCCGCCGCCACCATCTGGACAGCGATCTGTGTCCGCTCGTCGCCGTAGTCGCCATAGTTCTGACCCGCCAGCTTCCAGAGCGTGTCGCCGGCGACAACGGTGTGGCGGCGGTTAAGCCGAGGCTGGATCAGCACCGCGCCGGGTTCCGGGTCATCTCCGCTCAGCTGGTTCGCGATCGCGATCACTATCCACAGTGTCCAGTCGCCGTACCACCGGTCCGCGAGCACCTGCAGCGTCTCACCCGACACCACGGTGTGATGCCCCACGTTGGCGAGATCGGGCATCAGCAGCCATTCGCCGACGATGAGGTCGCGCTGCGACACGCCACTGGGGCTCTCGAACACTCCGCTCATCGAAAAGCTGCCGTAGAAGTGTTCTGCGATCTTCCCCTTGGTGTCACCGGCTTTGACCTGGTAGCGGTACGTGACATAAGGGATTTCAAGTTCCTGGCCGACCTCGATGAGATCAGGATCGGAAAGGTCGTTGGCCACCGCGATCACGCGGTAGCGGCGTCCGTCGCCATAGAACATTTCGGATAGTTTCCACAGGGTGTCACCAGTGCGGACCGTGTACCGGCCGCTGACAGGTAGTACATGTGTTTCAGTCATGCGCATACCGTCATCCGGACGGGCGCCCTGGGTCGTGAGTAGTGCGCTACTCGATGTGCCGGGGCAGGACCCCGGTTGTCGGCGACTGTGATGTCCGCCGCTTCGGGCGGCACACTAGGCTATGACGACGTGAGCGAACGTCCAGTCGTGCTGATTGCCGACAAACTTGCCCAGTCGACCGTCGAAGCACTTGGTGATGGTGTGGAGGTGCGCTGGGTCGACGGCCCCGATCGCCCCGCGCTGCTGGCCGCGGTACCCGACGCCGATGCGTTGTTGGTGCGCTCGGCCACCACGGTGGATGCCGAGGTACTGGCCGCGGGAACGAAGCTCAAGATCGTCGCGCGCGCCGGCGTCGGACTCGACAATGTCGACGTCAAGGCAGCCACCGCCCGCGGTGTCCTGGTGGTCAACGCACCCACCTCGAACATCCACAGCGCTGCCGAGCACGCCGTCACTCTGCTGCTGTCCACCGCGCGGCAGATCCCGGCCGCCGACGCCTCGCTCAAGGCGCACACCTGGAAGCGCTCGTCGTTCAACGGCACAGAGATCTTCGGCAAGACCGTCGGTGTGGTGGGCCTGGGCCGCATCGGCCAGCTGTTCGCGCAGCGCCTCGCCGCGTTCGGGACGCACATCGTTGCCTACGACCCCTACGTCTCGGCTGCTCGCGCCGCCCAGCTCGGCATCGAGCTGCTGACCCTCGACGAACTTTTGGGTCGGGCAGATTTCATCTCGGTGCACTTGCCCAAGACGCCGGAGACCGCGGGTCTCATCGGCAAGGAGGCGCTCGCCAAGACCAAGCCGGGCGTCATCATCGTCAACGCCGCACGCGGTGGGCTTATCGACGAGGCCGCCCTGGCTGACGCGATCCGCAGCGGTCACGTCCGTGGGGCCGGGCTTGACGTGTTCTCCACCGAGCCGTGCACCGACAGCCCGCTTTTCGAGCTCGACCAGGTTGTGGTGACCCCGCACCTGGGCGCCTCGACCAGCGAGGCCCAGGACCGCGCCGGCACCGATGTGGCGGCAAGCGTGAAGTTGGCCCTGGCAGGCGAATTCGTGCCCGACGCCGTCAATGTAGGCGGGGGAGTCGTCAGCGAAGAGGTCGCGCCGTGGCTTGAGGTTGTACGCAAGCTCGGTGTGCTCATCGGGGCCGTCTCCGAGCAGCTGCCCACGTCGCTGTCGGTCGATGTCCGTGGCGAACTGGCCTCCGAAGACGTTGCCGTGTTGAAGCTCTCGGCGCTGCGTGGACTCTTCTCCTCGGTGATCGAGGACCAGGTGACCTTCGTGAACGCTCCGTCGATCGCCGAGGAGCGCGGAGTGAGCGCCGAGATCACCACGGCCACCGAGAGCCCCAACCACCGGAGCGTGGTCGACGTGCGCGCCGTCTACGCCGACGGCTCGGTGATCAACGTCGCCGGCACCCTGTCCGGCCCGCAGCAGGTGCAGAAGATCGTTCAGATCAACGGCCGCAACTTCGATCTGCGTGCCGCGGGCGAGAACCTCGTCATCAACTACGCCGATGTGCCCGGTGCCCTCGGCAAGATCGGCACCGTGCTGGGCGCTGCCGATGTCAACATCCAGGCCGCGCAGCTGAGCCAGGACGCCTCCGGAGAGGCGGCCACCATCATCCTGCGTATCGACCGCAGTGCCCCGGATGCCGTGCTGGACGAGATCCGTGCCGCCGTCGGCGCGACAACCCTTGAGCTGGTTGACCTTTCATGACGAAACTCGCGATCATCGCTGGCGACGGCATCGGACCCGAGGTCATCAGCGAGGCCGTCAAGATTCTCGATGCGGTGCTGCCCGGCGTCGACAAGACTGAGTACGACCTGGGTGCCCGCAGGTACCTGGCCACCGGCGAGCTGATGCCGGATTCGGTGCTCGACGAGCTCCGTGGTCATGACGCCATTCTGCTGGGCGCCATTGGCGATCCCTCAGTTCAGAGTGGAGTGCTGGAGCGCGGTCTGTTGCTGCACACCAGATTCGCGCTCGATCATCACATCAACCTGCGTCCGGCCAAGCTGTACCCGGGTGTGACGGGACCATTGGCCGGCAACCCGGCCATCGACCTCGTCGTGGTGCGGGAGGGAACTGAAGGGCCGTACACCGGCAACGGCGGTGCCATCCGCGTGGAGACCCCGCACGAGGTCGCCACCGAGGTCAGCCTCAACACCCGGTTTGGGGTGGAGCGCGTGGTGCGCAACGCGTTCCAGCGTGCCGAGGCCCGCAGCAAGAACCTGACGCTGGTCCATAAGAACAATGTGCTCAAGTACGCCGGCTCGCTGTGGACGCGGACGGTCAACGAGGTCGCCGCCGAGCATCCAGACGTGCAGGTGTCCTACCAGCACATCGACGCTGCCACCATCCACATGGTGACCGACCCGGGCCGGTTCGACGTCATCGTCACCGACAACCTGTTCGGTGACATCATCACCGATCTGACGGCCGCGGTCACCGGTGGAATCGGCTTGGCCGCAAGCGGAAACATCGACGGTTCGGGTAAGAACCCGTCCATGTTCGAGCCCGTGCACGGCAGTGCGCCCGATATCGCGGGCCAGGGGATCGCCGATCCTACGGCTGCGGTCGTTTCGGTCTCGCTGCTGCTGGATCACCTGGGCGAGACCGAGGCCGCGGCCCGCGTGGAGAAGGCCGTCGAACAGCACCTGGCCACCCGGGGCGCGGCGAAGCTGTCAACCTCGGCCACCGGCGATCGGATCGCCAGCTTCCTGTAGTCCTGACGAGTGCGAGCCTCACGCGGAAATCCGGCCGGAAAACCGCGTCAGGCTCGCACTCGGCGTTACTCCGGCCGTCGTTCCAGCTTCACCGGCACTAAACCGACAGCGGCTAAGGGGAACAGCGCGCATACGGCGAACGCCGCCGAGAAACCTGCCGCTGTGGCGATCGCCCCGAACACTGGTGGTGACACCGCAGCGGCCAGCAGCTGGCCGGTATTCTGCGCGCCCAGGGCCCGGCCGCTCCAGAACGGTCCGGCGATCTCCGCGATCGACGTGTAGGCCAGGCCGTTATCCGACACCGTGATCACCGAAGCCACCAGCATGACGACGACGCTGATAGACCAGTCCAGCTGATCGGTGACAGCCAGTAACGCCATGGTCGCCGACGCGGCAAGGGCGATGAGACGGATCGGCCGCATGCGCGAACCCCAACGGTCGGACCACATTCCGGCCACCACCCGGCCGAGCGCGCCGACGACTTGTGCGACGGTGACCATGATGCTTGCGGCACCGATGCTCCAGCCTCTATCGGTCACCAGCCACACCAGAGTGAATGTCCACACCACCACCTGGGGGACCACCAGCAGGACCGACACGCCGTGGATGAGCCACAGCACCCGTGATCCGCGATAGGGGTTGGCCAGGTGTTCCTCGGGAGCCTCTGCGCGGGGAGGACGGGGCGGGTCGATGATGCCCACCAGGCACACCGCCGAGGACACCGCGCATACGACCGCCGGGAAGATCAATGCCGTTGCTACGCTGTGGCCTTCGGCAATACGGGGAATGACCAGGGCGCCCAGGGCAACCCCCAGCGGTTGGGCCATCTGGCGGATGCCCATCACTGTGCCTCGCTGGTTTGGCGGGAACCACCCCACCACCACGCGTCCGCTGGCCGAGTTGCATGCTGCGGCAGCGGCTCCGCCCAACAGAAGGAAGACGCCGGTGATCACCAACGACGGTGCCTCGGCCGCCGCGAATGCGGCCAGAGCCGTCAGCGCCAGACCGCTCACCAACGCGATGCGTTCGCCGAACCTGTCGATGAGCGCACCCCACGCGATGAGTGTCAGCACCATCCCGAAACTGGGCATCGCCGACAGCAGCCCCGCGTTGGCGAGGTCGAGACCGCGTTCGGTGTGCAGGGCCGGTATGAGGAATGCCACGCCGTTGATGAAGACATTCGCGCCCGCCGTGGACCCCAGGGCAATGGCCAGCATCGCCCAACGGCGTGTTGTACCAACCTCATCGACACGAACCATGACTGTCATGGTTCCACATCCATCTCAAATTGTTGAACTATCGTCTCAATATATGAGATTCCTTAGCTGGCCGTCGCGAGCTTGTCGTGCTGCCGGTACGTGCGATCGCCACCGGTCTGCGCCATGCCGCGCGAGACGATCTGACGTCGTGCAAAGTGACCGAATTCCTCACTGATACGAGTCATGCCGGGCAGCACATTGCGGCGCTCGAAGAACCAGTTGACCACCGACGTCCCGAGGACCGCGGCCTGCATGGACTTGCTGTCGATAAGCCCCAAGTGATCGGCATGCGTCTTCCCGAGGATGAGGCGGCTGTAGGACGACAGGTACGCGCGGGAAAGCCGCATGAACGCGGGTTCGCCCTGTGTGGAGCCGTGCAGCGCCTGCGTCAGCGAGTACGAATCCTCGTCGGGCAGGAACTCGGTATCGGCTTCCAGCCAGAACAACCGCCAGGTGTCCTCCTCGCTGGTGGGGACGAGTTCGGGGTGAATTCCCATGAGCTGTCCCACATATCGCCAGAAATGGAAGACTGCCTCGCGCTCTGTGTCGGAGAAGCTCATGCCCATGGCCTGACATCCGGCTAGGTTGGCCAGTGAGAAGAGCATCAGCGTTCCCGCCAACTGAATCTGGTTGATCGGAGCGTCCCAGTTCTCGTAGTCCCAGTCATCGCGCCGGTTCATGGCGCCACGAACCAACGCATGCATCAGGCGGACGCGAGAAACTCCCTTGAAACCGGTGGCGAATCGCTCGAGTCCGCCGGGAGAGGTGACGTCGATGAGCCATTGCGCGGTCTCGTGCAGTCGACGGGGTGCTGCGGCTTGCAGATTCAGATTGCCGGTACCGACCAGGGGTTTATCGGCACGGGATGAGAGATAGCCCCCGGTCAGGGCAAGGCCGGGCAGCGCCAAGCCCAGGCCGACGACTCCGGTGCGCATGCTGACCCGCGCGGCCAGTTCAAGCTTCGCGTCGTCGAGCCAATACGGCCTGGCATCGACCTGTGCGAAGAACGCAACGAGTTCCTCGGGGGGATTGTCGACCGATTCGATGCCGGACTCCAGGGCCACCTCGAACATCCGGCGACCCTGACCTGCTGGGAACCGCGCGAACATCGCGACCACTGCGTCAGCGAGCGGGTCGCCAACATGCGCGTACTGGCGGAAGGCTTCTCGCTGCTCGGCGGTCGCGCGGATATCCCGTCCGGCCAGGAAGCGAGTGAACACGTTGAACGGGAACTCGCGAAGCTGCGGCGGGTTGGGGAGCTTCTGCCAGTTCGAAGCCATGGATGAGGTCCTTTCCTCGTTGAATGGGCCATCTGGTGACACGACTCACCATCTGGTGAGAATCATCACCAGAAAATGCCGTGAGGTCAAGGACCAAAGTGCGACAATCGGCAGATGCCATCCCGGACCTATGGCGGTGCGACATCCGGTGAACGACGCGCACGACGACGCGCGGCGCTTCTGGATGCCGCACTGGACCTGGTCGCCGGTAGCGGCGTGAAGGGGCTGACGGTGCGCGGCGTATGCGCAGCGGCCCGGCTCAACGATCGTTACTTCTACGAGAGCTTCCGCAGCACCGACGAGTTGGTGCTCGCGATGCTGGACGAACAGATGCTCGCGGGCTCGGCCGCCATTATCGAGGCCATCGCGAAGAGTTCGACGTCCAACGATCCGGTGGTGCGCACGCGTGCGGCCGTCGGCAGTGGCTTGCGGTTCCTTACCGCCGACCCACGCCGGGGCAGGCTTCTGGTCGAATCGCAGGCCACCGAAGGGCTGGCCGCGCGCCACCGCGATCTGGTCAAGACACTGGCCCAGGTGATGGCCGATCAGGGGCGCGTGCTGCTGCCCGCCGATGATGCGCTGGACCCCGATCTGGACCTTGCCACGTTCACGCTGGTGTCCGGCGGGCTGGACTTGGTCACCAGCTGGTTTCGCGGCGAGCTCGACATTACCCATAGCCGGTTGGAGGATTTCCTGGTGGCGTTGGTCACTCGCGCCAACATCCGGGAGGGCCAACGCGAGGACGCCGAGGAAGCCGCAAAGCCCGGCAACTAGGCTCATATGAATGCGCCTAGGACGTATTGCCAGCCCAGACGGTGTCGCCTTCGTCAGTATCGAGGGAGAAGACGGCTCCGAGACCGCCCGTGAGATCGCCGAGCATCCCTTTGGGACGCCCACCTTCACGGGGCGGCAGTGGCCACTCGCCGATGTCAGGCTGCTGGCGCCGATCCTGGCGAGCAAGGTTGTGGCCATGGGCAAGAACTACGCCGCCCACGCCGCGGAAATGGGCGGTGCCCCGCCGGAGTCGCCGGTGATCTTCATCAAGCCCAACACCTCGATCATCGGCCCGGGCCTACCGATCCAGTTGCCGCCCAGCGCATCCGAGGTACACCACGAGGGCGAATTGGCCATTGTGATCGGCCGGCCGTGTAAAGACGTCCCCGCCTCCCGCGCCGCCGAGGTCATCCTCGGGTACACGATCGGCAACGACGTGTCGGCGCGCGATCACCAGCGTGCCGACGGCCAGTGGACCCGAGCCAAGGGGCACGACACGTTCTGCCCACTGGGGCCGTGGATCGTCACCGACCTGGATCCCTCGGACCTGGCTATCCGCACCGAGGTCAACGGCGAGGTCAGGCAGAGCAGCAGTACCTCATTGCTCTTGCACGATGTCGGAGCGATCGTGGAGTGGGTGTCGGCTGTCATGACCCTGCTGCCGGGTGACGTGATTCTTACCGGGACACCCGAGGGCGTCGGACCCATCGTCGACGGCGATACCGTCAGTGTCACCATCGAAGGAATCGGCACGTTGTCGAATCCTGTTGTGCGGAAGGCGAAGTAACAATGAGTGACACCACTGGATCTGACAAGGTCCGGGTTCGTTTCTGTCCGTCGCCGACGGGCACTCCGCATGTCGGGCTGATTCGGACCGCGTTGTTCAACTGGGCGTACGCGCGACACTGCTTGGGCGACTTCGTCTTCCGTATCGAGGACACCGACGCCGGCCGCGACAGCGAGGAGAGCTATCTGGCGCTGCTGGACGCGTTGCGCTGGCTGGGCCTGGATTGGGACGAGGGGCCCGAAGTTGGCGGGCCGTATGTGCCCTACCGGCAGTCGCAGCGCAAGGAGCTGCACCTTGACGTGGTGCGCAAGCTGCTTGAGTCGGGGGATGCCTACGAGGCGTTCTCCACGCCGGAAGAGGTGGAGGCGCGTCACCTCGCCGCGGGACGCAACCCCAAACTGGGGTACGACAACTACGACCGCGACCTCACCGATGAGCAGCGTGCGGCATTCCGGGCAGAGGGGCGTAGCCCCGTTGTCCGCCTGCGGATGCCCGATCATGACATCACCTGGAACGACCTGGTGCGTGGGGAGACCACCTTCGCGGCGGGCGTAGTGCCCGACTTCGCACTGACCCGCGCCAACGGAGATCCGTTGTACACCTTGGTGAACCCGGTCGACGACGCGTTGATGAAGATCACCCATGTATTGCGCGGAGAGGATCTGTTGCCGTCTACGCCGCGGCAGATCGCCCTGTACGAGGCCATGATCCGGGTGGGGGTGGCCGATTCGATACCCGTGTTCGCCCATCTGCCGTCGGTGCTCGGAGAGGGCACCAAGAAGCTGTCCAAGCGCGATCCGCAGTCCAACCTGTTCCTGCATCGTGACCGGGGGTTCATTCCCGAGGGACTGCTGAATTACCTTGCGCTGCTGGGATGGTCGATCGCCGACGATCACGACATCTTCAGCCTGCAGGAGATGGTCGCCGCGTTCGATGTCGCCGACGTCAACTCGAATCCGGCGCGGTTCGACCAGAAGAAGGCCGACGCCATCAATGCCGAGCAGATCCGGCTGTTGGCCCCGGAGGAGTTCGTGGCGCGGCTGCGGACCTTCTTCGCCGGGCACGGGTACGAGCTCGGGCTCGACGACGGCGCCTTCGCGGTGGCGGCCGACCTGGTGCAGACGCGGGTCGTGGTGTTGGGCGATGCCTGGGGCCTGCTGAAGTTCCTCAACGAGGATGTGTACGCGATCGACCCGGGATCGGCCCGCAAGGAATTGGGGGAGGCCTCGCTGCCGGTGCTGGACGCGGCGATCGGTGCGCTGGAGTCCCTCGGCACCTGGACCACCGCGGCCATCGAGGAGGCGCTCAAAGGTGCGCTCATTGAGGGGCTCGAACTCAAACCCCGGAAGGCATTCGGCCCGCTGCGTGTCGCGGTCACCGGTGCGACTGTGAGCCCGCCACTGTTCGAATCGATGGAACTACTGGGCTCTGACCGCACCTTGCAGCGGCTGCGAAACGCGCGGACCTGGGAAAATGAGGTGGAGAGCCAAACCGATTCGGGTTAATCGCGGTTGGTTTGGTAGTCTGCTCGTCGGCTCCAAAGTCCGCAGTCAGCGCGCTGACCTGCGGTTCTGCGAGGCCAATGGGGTATGGTGTAATTGGCAACACAGCGGTTTCTGGTACCGCCATTCTAGGTTCGAGTCCTGGTACCCCAGCGCAAATCATTTGCACAACAAGTGATTTGGTGTGATGCACGCCGGTGAGCTAGACTGTCAAGTCTGCGCGCCTCGCGCGTCGCACGGAATGTTCTAGCCCCCGTCGTCTAGCGGCCTAGGACGCCGCCCTCTCACGGCGGTAGCGTGGGTTCGAATCCCATCGGGGGTACCAGAACGGTTTCCTTCAAACGTGCGCCATATGGTCGCCTCGGCGTACAAAGCTGACCGGCGACATTGCCTCCTGCCGCACGAGCCGCAAACTGGCAATGCTGGTCACTGCGATCCCGAGTTCTTGGCTGTGCAATCTGAGATCCTGGTAGCAGGCGCGCGACGCCGGCTTGGCTTCATGGCCGCTTTCCCCTTATATCGACGAGTCGCTGCGCAGCTCCGGCACCGAAACATATTCATCCCAGCTACTGCTCATGCCGCGAATCTATTGGACAGCAAGGCAGTTCATGGAGTGTTCGATGCCACGCGCTCCGCGTCCATGCCCCGCAGTCGGATGCGCCAACCTGATCCGCTCCACCCGCTACTGCCCTGAACACACGGAAGCATGAGTGGAGCACGCACGGCCCTCGAGTGAGGTATGCGCGAGCGCGGTTGGTGAGAGCTCGTCTCGAAGATGCAGCGAGCCACCGTGGTGGACAAGGAACTACCCGGCATCGCGCTGGGCCCGATGCTGCCTTGGCCCCGAAGAACCTTCATGTTGCGTGCCAGCCATGTCACGACCCATTAGCCGTCGCTGAACCGCGGTCAAGCCGCTACCGAACGCGAAGGCTGCTGTGGACGTCGACGCCCTCGGCGCCTTCAAAGGGGAAGTCGCCAATCCGGCCACCGTCAACACCGTCATCGGCGGCTACGACACCCATGGTGTGCTCTACATCCCGCGTTCAGAGCCCCACGCGGGCCGGGCAGTTATACCTCTATCTTCGGCGCGCTGCGCCCAGACGGATCCGTCCCGGCAGGACTGTGTTCCGGTCAGGTGAGGGCAGTTACTTCTGGAAGGGGAGGGGGTATCCGCCCGGCTTTTCGTTGCCGCCGGGCTTAAGTCGGGCGTCGGCGTTGGTGCCTGCGATCTGGCGGGGTATATGTGACGGTGAAGGCATGCTGGCGTCCCACGCCAAGTAGCTTTCACGTAGTTCAGCGAGAAGTGCCGCGTGTTCGGGCTTGTCGGAGAGGTTGCGGTCAGCGGCTTCGGGGTCTGCGCCGGAGGCGGGGTGCGGCAGGGAGATGGGGGCGCTTAGGTCGTAGAGCTGTTCGATGTTGTCGGTGAGTTTGAGGTATTTGTACTTCCCCTTGCGGAGGGCGGCCTGGCCTGATCGGCTCGCCCCATTATTCGTATCGTCGGCCATGTTGAACCGCCAGTAGAGGGTGCGTTCGGTCTCGGGCTGTCTCCGGAACATGTGAGGGGACAAGTCGATCCCGTCGAATGGGTGGCCTGCTGCGGCGCTCGTGCCCGCGGCAGCGGCAATCGTCGCGGTCCAGTCCATGCTTATCGCGACTTGTCTAGTGATCTGGCCCGCGGGTATACGGTCTGGCCAGCGTGCCATCATCGGTACCCGGATGCCACCTTCGTAGAGGTTGCCCTTCTGCCCGTTGAACGGGTACTCGTGCCCATATCGCTCACCACCGTTGTCGCTCGTGAATACGACCAGCGTGTTTTCTGCGATTCCCGTGCGTTCGAGGGCTTCTAGTACTCGGCCGACGTGCGAGTCGAGTGCTGTGACCATTTGCGCGAACACCTCTGGGCTGGCGTTGAGGTCTTCGGGTGTGCGTAGGGGGTGCGGTCCTGACTGGGGGCTTTCCCAGGGCCAGTGGACCGCGTTGTAGTGCAGGCTTAGGTAGAACGGCTGGCCCGTCTTGGCGCTGGTCTCGATGTAGGTGACCGCGCGGTCGGTGAAGAGTTGCGTGGAGTACCCCTGTTCGCTGATCGGTTGATCGTTCTCCCAGAGGTCCGGAACCATGGTGGGTATATTCGGTGAGCGGTTGCTATTAGCCTTGTCGGCGTTGATCGCGGTGTGGCCGAAATAATCGATCTCCCCGTTGTGGAACCCGTAGAAGTACTGAAAACCGCTCTTGAGCGGCCCAAACTGTGGCGGCAGGCCGCAATGCCATTTGCCGATGAGAGCGGTTCTATAGCCGACCTGGTTCAGAAGTGTTGCGATGGTTGGTGTCTCGGGCGGGATTCCATGGGTGTCGTCGGCCAGCAGCTCGTCCTGGGGTATCCGCTGCTGATACTGACCCGTAAAGAATGCTTCACGGGTCGGAGAGCACAGGCACGAGTTCGCATATCCGGCGGTGAACGAGATGCCCTGTTCGCCGATCGAGTCGATATGCGGTGTGCGGTAGTCCGTACGCCCATATCTGCTGAGATCTCCCCAGCCAAGATCGTCAGCCAAGATAAACACGATGTTGGGGCGGGGTTGACCGATATCATCGCCTGCCCTGGAAGCACATCCGGCCGCCAACGCCGCGACTGAAACGGTGGTTGCGCCCGCTAGCCCAAGGAAATGGCGCCGATGCATTTGCTCACTGTTGCTCATGCAGAGAATCGTCCTTGTAGTTTGAGGATGGTGTGTTTGGCAGCCATCGGTGGGTACTGAGTCGCCTGGGCGTTCGGTCCGTAGCTTTTTTCAGGGGGAGATCCTTCGCTTGTGCGGCGCAGGCATGAAGCTGCGGCAGGGCCGGGCGGGCGCGTTCTCCGATATTTTCCAGCGCGTTGGCCGCCATGAGTCGAACATATGGGTCGGGAGTGCACTGTGAGGGTGTCGCCGAGGTACGTGACTGCGGGGTTTATGTCGCCTTGACGGCAAAGTGCTTCGGCCACAGGAATTTTCACCTGAGTCGACTGTTCGGCGGCGAACGTCTCGGACGCACACCCTGCGAGGCCTGCCGTACCGAGCGCACCGGCCCGGACTCCAATAGCGCTGATCTGCAGAAGATCCCGACGGCCCATCCTGAAACTCGCACTCAAGCCCCTCTACGAGACAGGGCTCCACGGCGCCGAGCGAGCTCCAGCATTTGGGGCCACAAGGCCACACAACCTGGAATTTGCATCTGTGGCTTGATGCAGTGATTCGATCCACCTCATGTCAAAACCATACACTGCACTGTTTGTGGCCCAAGGTGCCGAGCTGTCGGGATTTTTGTGTAGGTGTCACGTATGCCGTTCGAAGGCCTCCGTCAACGCCTGAAACTCGCTGCGGTGAGGATGCCCCCAGCCGACGTGCGATTTCCCTGATCAGCGAACCGTCAGCACGACGCAACCCGCGGACAACGATCTCGGGGTGGGCCAGTTTCCAGGAACCGGAGAGGGGCAGTTTTCAAGAAGCCTTGACAGGGGACACAAATGCCGGCATTGGACGCACGCTGCACCTCGGTGATGCAACCGTAAGGATGCGAAATCTATAGCCAGCTTTCGGCGCGGTAGTCGCCCAACATGCGCAACGCTTCCTCGGTCAGTTCGGGATGGCGCCCCCGCAGGGTCCAGATCACAAATTTGCGCGCTTGATGTGCGCCGACCCTCTTGACGTTTACCTCGATATCGAGGGTTTCTGCGCACAGCTCACGGATCCGATCGCCGTGCTCTCCGGCCGTCTTGCCGGTATCGAGGTGGTGGACCAGCGCGTCGCTCAATGGCCGCTTGATCTTCTTATGCCGCAGACCCTCGCGAAAGGAGTCGAACGCATCGCGTACGAGCTGGCCCACCGCCGTGCCTACTGTTGTGGCGCCGTCGACCCGCCAAGGGGCATCGCGGGAAGGCCGAGCTTGCGGTGATCCCAGGACCGGATGCGGGCCGGCCGCACCCGGACCGCGATGCGCTTGTTGAGCATCGCCTCGACGATGGGCTTCATCTCGTCGGTATATGGCGCGGTGTAGCGCTCGAAGACGCTGATACCGACCTCGAAGAGTTTGTCCGCGTCCTCGACGATCTCGGCGTGGCCCTCGATCGATACCCCGCGCAGCGTGTCGTAGGTGAGTCCGTCTTCGATAAGGCAGGTGATCCGCGAATCGCGTTTGAGGTTCACTACCTTCTGCGACTTGGCCTTCGTCTCAAACCACAGCTCGCCATCGATCACGGCGTACCACATGGCCACCAGGTGCGGCTGACCGTCGGCGCCGAGGGTCGCCATGGTCGTGGTGCGCGAATTGTTGATGAAGTCGGTGATCTCTTCGTCGGACATGACGATCTGCGAGCGCTGATTGCTTCCCATAATCGGAGCTTAAAGCCGGGCAGTTATGGCCTCGGAGGCGGCAACGAGATCGGCGGCCCAGCGTGCTCCCGGCCGTCGGCCCATCCGATCGATAGGGCCGGAAACCGATATCGCCGCAACGACATTGCCATGCCGATCGCGAACGGGCGCCGATACGCTGGCGACTCCGGCCTCGCGCTCGGCCGCGCTCTGCGCCCAGCCTCGCTTGCGCACGTCTGCCAGGGCGCGGTCGGTGAATGTGGCGCCGGGGAGTACCGCCGCCTGAATGGCGGTGTCGCTGTGGGCAAGCAGAACTTTGGCGCCAGATCCGGCAGACATGGGCAGGCGTGAACCGACCGGCACGGTATCGCGAAGCCCCGCTGGTGGTTCGAGCGCCGCCACGCATATGCGTACCGTGCCTTCTCGGCGGTAGAGCTGCACGCTCTCGCCGGTGATCTCACGCAGTTTGGGCAGCACCTGGGCGCTGGCGCTCAGCAACGGATCGTTGACATGCGCGGCGAGTTCAGTCAGCCCGGCACCGAGCTGCCACTGTCCGGCACCGTCACGGGACAGGAATCGGTGCACCTCCAGGCCCGCCGCCAACCGATGCGCGGTGGCACGGGGGAGTCCCGTGCGCTCGCACAATTCAGCGAGTCCGCAGGGGGAGTCGCCGATGGCGGTCAGGACCTGCACCGCTTTGTCGAGAACGCCGATACCGCTATGCTGTCTCACGGAACGATACTAGCGTTCCATATAATGAGACGCAATGAGCACGGAGCCAATGATGACTAGTGTCCAACAGCCCCGGACCCTGGCAGAGAAGGTCTGGGACTCCCACGTAGTGGTACGCGGAACCGGTGAGGGTGAGGCGCGCGAACCCGACCTCATCTATATCGACCTCCATTTGGTCCATGAGGTGACAAGCCCTCAGGCCTTCGACGGTCTGCGGCTCGCCGGGCGCCCGGTGCGCCGGCCGGATCTGACGATCGCGACCGAGGACCACAATGTGCCGACCATTGATATCGACAAGCCGATCGCCGATCCGGTCTCACGCACTCAGGTGGAGACGCTGCGACGCAACTGCGAAGAATTCGGCATCCGCCTGCACCCGATGGGCGACGCCGAACAGGGCATCGTGCACGTGGTCGGTCCGCAGCTGGGTTTAACCCAGCCGGGCACCACGGTGGTGTGCGGTGACAGCCACACATCCACCCATGGAGCCTTCGGGGCGCTGGCCATGGGCATCGGGACTTCCGAGGTCGAGCACGTGATGGCCACACAGACCTTGCCGCTGAGGCCCTTTCGGACCATGTCCATCAACATCGATGGCCCCCTGCCGACCGGCGTTACCAGCAAGGATGTCATTTTGGCGGTTATCGCCAAGATCGGCACCGGTGGCGGCCAGGGGTACGTCCTGGAGTACCGCGGGCAAGCCGTCGAGGAGATGTCGATGGAGGCCCGAATGACTATGTGCAATATGTCTATTGAGGCGGGCGCGCGGGCGGGAATGGTCGCTCCCGACGAGACGACATATGCCTACCTCAAGGGTCGTCCGCACGCGCCCAAGGGTGAGCTGTGGGATGCCGCTGTGGCCGAATGGGACTCGCTGCGCACCGACGATGGCGCTCAGTTCGATGCCGAAGTGCACATCGATGCCAGTACTCTGGCGCCCTTCGTCACCTGGGGTACCAACCCGGGCCAGGGAGTTCCCTTGAGCGCTGCCGTCCCCGATCCAGAGCGGATGGTCGACGAGGAGGAGCGGCTGGCGGCCGAGAAGGCGCTGACCTATATGGATCTCACGCCGGGTACCCCGATGCGTGAGATTCCGGTGGACACCGTGTTCGTCGGGTCCTGCACCAACGGGCGGATCGAGGATCTGCGGGCGGTGGCCGAGGTGCTGCGGGACCGGAAGGTGGCCGAGGGGGTCACCATGCTCATTGTTCCCGGCTCGATGCGGGTGCGCGCGCAGGCCGAATCCGAGGGGCTGGGCCAGGTATTCACCGCTGCAGGCGCTCAATGGCGTCAGGCAGGCTGCTCGATGTGTCTGGGCATGAATCCCGATCAGCTGTCCCCAGGGCAGCGGTGCGCCTCGACGTCGAACCGAAACTTCGAGGGACGCCAGGGCAAGGGCGGCCGTACTCACTTGGTGTCACCGGCCGTCGCCGCGGCCACCGCGGTGCGGGGAAAGCTCTCATCGCCAGCTGATTTGGCAAAATCCGCGCTCTAGACCAGCAGGGAGAGGAAATAGTGGAGGCATTCGACACTCACACCGGAATTGGTGTGCCGCTGCGTCGTTCCAACGTCGATACCGATCAGATCATCCCGGCGGTGTACCTCAAGCGTGTCACCCGAACGGGTTTCGAGGACGGGCTCTTCGCCGGCTGGCGTACCGATCCCTCGTTCATTCTCAATCTGGAACCGTTCAATCGGGGCAGCGTGCTTGTCGCGGGGCCCGATTTCGGCACCGGATCATCCCGCGAGCATGCGGTGTGGGCCTTGATGGACTACGGATTTCGAGTAGTACTGTCGTCTCGTTTCGGAGACATCTTCCGGGGCAACGCGGGCAAGGCCGGTCTGGTTGCGGGACTGGTGGATCAGTCCAGCATTGAGCTGCTGTGGAAACTGATCGAGCAGAATCCAGGTTTGGAACTCACTGTGAATCTTGAGGATCGGACTGTGACCGCCGGAACGGTGGTGGTGCCGTTTGAGATTGACGACTACACCCGGTGGCGGCTGCTCGAAGGATTGGACGATATAGGCCTTACGCTGCGAAAAGTCGACGAAATTGCGGCTTTTGAGGCGTCACGGCCGAAGTTCAAACCCCGCACTTTGGAGCCTTCTGAGTAGCTGATTGGGCGCCCTTGGGGGGCAAGGGCATTGCTTTTGGTCGGCATATGGCCCGTCAAAAAGCTCAGAGAATTTTGCCGAAATTACGCGTGGCACTTGGAAATCAGGTGCAGTTGGGTTTACCGTGTTCGAAGTCGGTTCAAAGTGGACCACTGGCTTCGGAGGGTTTTACATGAACAAAGCAGAGCTCATCGACGTTCTGACACAGAAATTGGGCTCGGATCGCCGGCAAGCCACCGCCGCGGTGGAGCACGTCGTCGACACCATCGTTCGCACCGTGCATAAGGGTGAGAGCGTGACCATCACCGGATTTGGTGTTTTCGAGCAGCGCCGCCGTGCCGCGCGCGTCGCCCGCAACCCGCGCACCGGTGAGACCGTCAAGGTGAAGCCGACGTCGGTTCCGACGTTCCGTCCCGGTGCACAGTTCAAGGCGGTTGTCTCTGGCTCGCAGAAGCTTCCGGCCGACGGTCCCGCTGTGAAGCGTGGCTCCACCGCCGCCCCGGCCAAGCGTGCCGCCGCCAAGAAGGCCGCCCCGGCCAGGAAGGCTCCTGCCAAGAAGGCCGCCCCGGTCAAGAAGGCAGTGGTCAAGAAGGTTGCCGCTCCTGCCAAGAAGGCGCCGGTCAAGAAGGCAGTGGTCAAGAAGGCCGCTCCCGCCAAGAAGGCTCCCGTGAAGAAGGCAGTGGTCAAGAAGGCCGCTCCCGTGAAGAAGGCCGTGGCCAAGGCTCCCGCCAAGAAGGCCGCGACCAAGGCTCCCGCCAAGAAGGCGCCGGCCAAGAAGGCTCCTGCCAAGAAGGGCCGCAAGTAGTTTCAGCCGACATCGGGTCCCACCTCAGGGTGGGGCCCGATGTTGCATTTCAGGGGGTAATCCCGATCAATATTTCGGGGAGTAGCGCGCGTCAGCTCCCGGCAGGCAGCGGGCTGTCCAGATGATCTGCGGCCAGCAGCTTCTGGCCGTGCATCGACAGCACCCACATGCTGCCCTTGCGGTTGCGTGACTTGTCGGGGCGGATGCCGTCGCGATCGGCCCACCAATCGATGAGATCCGGGATGACCCGTCCCTGAGTGCATACCACCCGGACGCCGTCGGATCCCGCGATTTCGAGAATTCTGCGATGTGCGCGCTTTCGGTCGGCCCAGTAGGCCTCTTCACTGAGTGCGGGCTCGCTGTAGATCACCGTGTTCAGCTCCTCGGCAAGCGGTTCCACGGTCTGACGACACCGTAATCGATCTGCGGCGTGAATGGCGCTGGCACCGAATGCGAGTAATTGACTGGTGAGTGCCTCGGCTTGCGCCCGGCCTTTCCTGTCCAGTGGCCGGAGGGTGTCATCCCCGGAAAAGCGTTCCTTTCGCCCCGCCTTTCCGTGGCGCACAATGATCAATGTTCGAGTGTCAATTTCATGCTTTGCGAAGTTTCGCAGCACTTTCCGGTCGCCGGCGTAGCTGACCGTCTTGATCGCCCGCGTTATCGGTAGCCATTGAATCTCATCGACTTCATAGTTGGCCTCGAATTTCCCGTCCAAAGCTTGTGCCGCCCAGTACCTGACGCGTTTGGTTCCCTGCGCCACCGGATAACTCACTGAAGGCAATCGCCTACCGAGCCGTGCGGTGAATCCGGTCTCCTCGGCGATCTCACGGACCGCGGCGATTGCGACCGTCTCACCAGGGTCCAGCTTCCCCTTGGGTAATGACCAATCGTCGTACCGTGGCCGGTGCACCACTGCCACCTCTATGGAGCTGGCAGTGTCGTCCTGGTCCGGGTTTTCCTGATACCGCCAGAGCGCGGCTCCGGCGGCAAGGACCGCCGCACCGGTCCGGGTGGTCGGATCGGGCACGAAAGCTCCTTCGGGGGAGAGGTGTTCAGCCGGAAGAACTTGGGCTAGCTCACGTCTGCGAGCGGTGCCGTTTCATCATTTCGACCTGATGATCGCGCACCTCCTCGCCGTCCGCAGGCGAAGCCAACCACTGGCCATCGGACTGCAGTTCCCAGCACCGGGTCCGGGAGTCCAACGCGGAGGTGAACATGTCGTCGAGCTGTGCGGTGAGCTTCGGATCGGTGACGCGTGCAAGGACTTCGACTCGTCTGTCCAGATTACGATGCATCATGTCCGCGCTGCCGATCCAGAATTCGTCGATGGCGTTGAAGTGAATGATGCGCGAATGTTCAAGGAACCGGCCGAGAATGGATCGCACCGTCACGGTGCCGGAGTACTCGGGAACGCCGGGTCGCAGCGCGCAAATCCCGCGCACCACCACCTCGACGGGGACTCCGGCTTGGGAGGCTCGGTACAGCGCATCGATGACCTGCTCGTCGACCAGCGCGTTCATCTTCAGCCGGATTCGCGCGTCTTGTCCTGCCCGATGCGCGGAGATCTCGCGGTCTATGCGGTCGATGATCCCGGCGCGAATTCCGTGCGGCGCTACCAACAGGTTGCGGTAGGAGACCTTCCGCGAGTATCCGGTGAGGGAGTTGAACAGGTCGGTGAGATCTGCGCCGATCTCCGGCGCGCTGGTCAGCAGGCCGAAATCCTCATAGAGCCGGGCGGTCTTCGGGTTGTAGTTTCCCGTCCCGATGTGGCAGTACCGGCGGATGGCAGACCCCTCACGGCGCACCACGAGCGCCGTTTTGCAATGGGTCTTCAGGCCGATCAAGCCGTAGACCACGTGCACCCCCGCATCTTCCAGTGCGCGGGCCCACTTGATGTTGGCCTGCTCGTCGAAACGCGCCTTGATCTCCACCAGCGCCACGACCTGCTTGCCGGCTTCCGCAGCGTCGATGAGTGAGTTGACGATGGGGGAGTCGCCGGAGGTGCGGTACAGCGTCTGTTTGATGGCCAACACCTGCGGGTCGGCGGCCGCCTGCTCGATAAACCGTTGCACGCTGGTGGAAAACGAGTCGTAAGGGTGATGCACAAGTACGTCACCATCGCGCAAGGTGGAAAAGACGCTCTTCGGCGTCTCGCCCTGACCGAACGCGGGATGGGTCGCCGGCACGAACGTCGGGTCCTTGAGCGCGGGACGATCCACGCCATAGACCTGCCACAAGCAGGACAGGTCGAGCAGCCCCGGCACCTGCACCACATCACCCGGATGCACGTCGAGCTCGCGCAACAGCAGTTCGAGCATGTGCTCGGTCATATCGCCGGCGACCTCGAGCCGCACCGGTGAACCGAACCGCCGGCGGGCCAATTCCCGTTCGAGTGCCTGCAGTAGATCCTCGTCCCGATCTTCCTCGACCTCGAAATCCGCATTCCGGGTGATGCGGAACGCGTGATGTTCGACGACTTCCAGGCCCGGGAACAGCGCCGACAGGTGTGCGGCGATGAGTTCTTCCATGGGCAGGAAGCGCGAGGTGTGGGCGGCCTGCGCGGATTCGGCACCGTCGGGGCTGCGCAGCCTCACGAATCGATCGACGTTGTCAGGCACCTTGATTCGGGCGAAATGTTGGCCGCCCGTCTCGGGGACCTGGACGGTGATCGCCAGGTTCAGGCTCAGGCCGGATATATAGGGGAACGGGTGCGCCGGGTCGACGGCCAGCGGGGTCAGTACCGGGAAGACCTGGTCGGTGAAATATGAGGAGAGATAGCTCCGCTCATTCTCGGATAGGTCGGCCCAGGTGACGACGAAGATCCCATTCTTGGCGAGCTCGGGCCGTACCGAGTCGCTGAACACCCGGGCATGCTGGACCGAGATCTCCTGTGTGCGCTCACCAATCAGTTTCAACTGCTCTCGTGGCGATAAGCCGTCAGCCGAGCGCACGGACAATCCCGTCTCGTCGCGGCGTTTCAGACCGGCGACGCGGACCATGTAGAACTCGTCCAGGTTGGACGCGAAGATCGCCAGGAACTTGGCGCGCTCCAGGATGGGAAGGGATTCGTCAGCGGCCAGAGCCAGCACGCGGGTGTTGAAATCCAGCCACGAGAGCTCCCGGTTGAGGTACCGATCTTCGGGTAGCTCCTCGGCCGACGCGATCGTGGTTGCGGCCGGGGGAACGCTGGGTGTGGTCACCCTTGTGATCATAGAGTTACCGGACCGGCTCAGAGCGGTAGTGAGGCCCCCAGCTCGCGGGCCGCGGCCAGATCTTCCAGGGTATCCACGTCGCAGCGCAATCCGGGCCAATCCCCGGTGAGCTCAACGGCTGCTGAATCCCGGTGCCGCCGTGCCGAATCGACTCCGAACAACGGGTTCAGATCGCCGTCGGTGCAGAATAGCGCCGCGGTGCCGGTGCCGTGCCGGTCCGGGACGAAACTGCGTGAGTGATTTCGCGCAGCCTGCATCGCCGCCGAGAATTCCTCGCCCGTCACCGCGGGAAGGTCGGCCTGCAACACAACAAGATTCGGTGACGATGCGTGCAGCTGTGTGGCGGCGTTCCGTAGCGCGTTGTTCAGCGGATCGGGATGGCCCGCGGGAGTGTCATCGAAGATGAACCGTGCCCCGGCCTGTCCCGCCGCTGCCTTGGCCGCAGGGTCGGGACTGATCACCGCGACGGTTCGGGCGGCGGTGAAGGCCACGGCGATGGCGTGCGTCAGCATGCCCAGTACCAGCCGTTCCCGCTCGGGTGCGGAAAGCGAGGGCGCCAGGCGGCTCTTGGCGGTCGCCAAGTTTTTGACCGCGATGATCACGCCGAAGTCCGCGTCAGCCTGTCTGCCCACGTTCTCCATGGTGCCAGCCCCGGCTAGGGTGTCTGCCATGGCCACGGCTGCGGTAATGGGTGCTGGTTCCTGGGGGACCGCGTTGGGCAAGGTGCTTGCCGACGCGGGTCACGACGTCAGATTGTGGGCACGCCGATCGGAATTAGCCGATGAGATCAACGCGACGCATCGGAACTCGGTGTACCTCAGTGATGTGGACCTGCCCGCCTCGATAGTCGCCACCGGGGTGGCCGAAGAGGCCCTGCAGGGTGCCGAGCTGGTGCTGTTGGCGGTGCCATCACAGTCTCTGCGCACCAACCTGACCCCCTGGGCTGATCTCATCGAACCTGGGTCGTCGGTGGTGAGCCTGGCCAAGGGCATCGAGGTGGGCACGCTCATGCGGATGAGCCAGGTCGTCACTCAGGTGCTGGGCACCGATCCCAGCCGGGTCGCGGTGCTGACCGGTCCGAATCTGGCCAGCGAGATCGCCGCGGGTCAGCCCGCCGCCACCGTCATCGGGTGCACCGACTCGACCAGGGCCGTCGCCCTGCAGCGCGCGTTCTCCACGCGCTACTTCCGCCCGTACACCAACTCCGACGTGGTGGGCTGCGAGGTGGGGGGTGCGTGTAAGAACGTGATCGCCTTGAGTTGCGGCATGGCCGCCGGAGTCGGGTTGGGGGAGAACACGATCGCCACCATCATTACCCGTGGCCTAGCCGAGATCACCCGGCTGGGGCTGGCCCTGGGTGCCAGCCACACCACGCTTGCCGGTTTGGCTGGCGTGGGTGACCTGGTGGCCACCTGCACCTCGACACATTCGCGGAACCGGACCTTCGGCATGCGGCTGGGCAGCGGTGAGACGCTGCAGGAGGCGCGTAACGCCGCCGGCGGTAGGGTCGCTGAGGGAGTCACCTCCTGTGAGTCCATCCTGGCGTTGGCATCGAGCTACGACGTCGAGATGCCGCTCACGGAGGCTGTTCATGGCGTCTGTCATCGCGGACTGAGCGTCACCGATGCCGTCGCGCAGTTGTTAGGGCGCAGTACCAAACCGGAGTAAACACATGCCAGAGCCAGGGATATCGACCCGGGCCGTTGTGGCCGCCACCGCTGAATCTGTTGCCGGGCAACCTTTTCTGGCGGGGCCGGTGTTTGCCTCCGCCTATCATCTGCCGGTGCCCGAGGATGACTCGCTGGACACCTACGGGCGCGCGTCCAATCCCACGTGGAGACAATGGGAATCGGGCTTGGCGGCACTCGAGCGTGCGGACAATGCGCTGGTGTTCGGCTCGGGTATGGGCGCGATCACTTCGGCGTTACGTGCATTGGTCTGGCCCGGGCAAACTCTGGTAGTCCCCGAGGACGGGTACTACCAGACGCGGCGCTATGCCACGGAAAACCTTGCGGCGCTGGGTATCAACGTGATCGCGGCCAGGTCGGATCAGATCGTGGCCGCTGCTGCGCAGGCCGATGTGGTGGTGGCGGAGACTCCCTCGAATCCCCGGCTCGACGTCGTGGATTTGGCTCTGCTGGCCCGTGAGACGCATGCGCACGGGGGTGTGCTGGTGGTGGACAACACCACGGCCACCCCGATGGGGCAGCTGCCTCTGGAGCTGGGCGCTGATCTGGTGGTCGCGAGCGCGACGAAGGCGCTCTCAGGTCACAGCGATCTGATCGCCGGATACGTCGCGGGCTCGCGTGAGGACCTAATGTCGGCCGTTGCGCAGGAGCGGTCGCGGGCCGGGGCCATCTTGGGTCCGTTCGAAGCCTGGCTGGGGGCACGCAGCCTGGCCACCGCCGGATTGCGCTTCGAGCGCCAATGTCAGAACGCGATCGCGCTGGCGACGATGCTGCGCGAGCATCCCGGGGTGGCTTCCGTGCGGTACCCGGGGCTTGCGAGCGATCCGTCCCATCCCGTGGCATCCGCCCAGATGAGCCGGTTCGGTTCACTGGTGTCGATCGAGTTGGCCAATGCCGACGCCGTGCACGCGCTGGTGCGCGAGAGCGAGTTGTTGGCGGCCTCGACGAGTTTTGGCGGTGTACACACCTCGGTGGATCGCCGGGCGCGCTGGGGGGATGCCGTTCCGGAGGGGTTCGCGCGCATCTCCCTGGGCATCGAGGACACCGACGATCTGCTGGCTGACATCGAGACGGCGCTCGCAGCCGGTACGGTCTGACACTGTGAATGACTCCCGGATCAAGGTCGCGCTCGTCTTCGGTGGACGGAGTAGCGAGCACGCGATCTCCTGCGTGTCGGCCGGCAGCATTCTGCGCAATCTCGACCAGGACACGTACGAGGTGGTCGCGGTCGGGGTCACCCCAGAGGGTGGCTGGGTACTCACCGATGGCGACCCCGCGCAGCTGGCGATCAGCGACCGCACGCTGCCGCAGGTCACGGATGCATCCGGTACCGAGCTGGTGCTCGCCACCGATCCGCGTCGTGCGGGCCAATTGGTGAACGTTGATTCGAGTGCCGCCGGCCAAGTGCTGGCCTCGGTGGATGTGGTGTTCCCGGTGCTGCACGGGCCGTATGGCGAGGACGGCACCATCCAAGGGCTGCTGGAGCTGGCGGGGGTGCCCTATGTCGGCGCCGGGGTACTGGCGAGTGCGGCCGGTATGGACAAGGAGTTCACCAAGAAGCTGCTGGCCGCCGAGGGGCTTCCGATCGGCAAATACGCCGTGATCCGCCCACGTGACACCACGCTGACGCTGGATCAGCGGGAGGAGCTGGGGCTGCCGGTGTTCGTCAAGCCCGCTCGGGCGGGCTCGTCCTTCGGCGTCTCCCGGGTCACCGCATGGGAGGAACTGCCGGCTGCCATCGCACATGCGCGCCAGTTCGACCCGAAGGTGATCATCGAGGCCGCCATCATCGGGCGGGAACTGGAGTGCGGTGTACTGGAATTCCCCGATGGGGACATCCAGGCCAGCGTGCTCGGCGAGATTCGGGTCGAGGGTGTGCGTGGCCGCGAGGACGGCTTCTACGACTTTGAGACCAAATACCTGGACGACACCGCCGAACTGGATGTACCGGCCAAGGTTGACGATGAGGTGAGCGATCAGATCCGCGAGCTCGCGGTGGCGGCGTTCCGGGCGATCGATGGCCAGGGTCTGGCGCGGGTGGACTTCTTTCTCACCGATGACGGCCCGCTGATCAACGAGATCAACACCATGCCCGGATTCACCACGATTTCTATGTATCCCCGGATGTGGGCGGCCACGGGCGTGGACTACCCGGCACTGCTGGATGCGATGGTGCGTACCGCGCTGGCACGGGGTACCGGGCTTCGATGAGCGCTCGCGCGAAGATCGTCTAGCGGGGTAGCGGCACCGGGTCGGGTTTGATGGCGGGCAGCGCCTTGGCGATGGCGTCAGACATCTCGATCAGTGGCTCCGAACCCAGACCATCTGGCATGGTCAGCGCGATGTAGACGCCGCGGTCCACGGCGAACCACGTGGTGGTTGCGATCGCGGCGTCAGTGACTCGGAACCACTGCACTGCGTTGATTTGCTCTACGGAGGTCCCGACGGCGAACTCGGCCGGTCGGTCGACGCCACAGCGTGCGACCACCGAATCCTTGCCCCGGCGCCACGCGGCGGTAGCTGGCGGCTTGGGTTCGACGATCTGTGCTCGCTTCCAATCGCCCGCCAGGTTGCCCGGGTATGCCCTGGTCATTTCTATACAGAGCGGCGAATTAGCTTGTGGTGCAGGAATATTTGTGACCGCCATGGGCTTCTTGTCGTCCTGGAACTGTGCGAACTTCAGGACGCCGAAGAGCACGGCGAGGGCCGCCACCGCGCCGAAAACCGCGATACCGATGAGGAGCTTGCGTGGTGGGCCGTCTTCGGATTGCACGGGCCTACACTAACCGAGTGCCAAATCTGGGCGATACCGGCGAGTTCGGCGTGATCAGCCGGCTCACAGCGGGTCGTGTGCCCGGCGCCGACATTGAACTCGGCCCGGGTGACGACGCCGCGGTGGTCCGTGCGCCGGATAGTCGAGTTCTGGTGTCGACGGATATGTTGGTGCAGGACAGGCATTTTCGGCTCGAGTGGTCTTCGCCGACCGATATCGGCCGAAAAGCGGTGGCGCAGAACGCCGCAGATATTGAGGCCATGGGTGGACGGGTCACGGCGTTTGTCGTCGCGGTGGGCGCGCCCGCGGAAACCGATATCGCATTCCTGGATCAGCTCAACGAGGGAATCTGGGCCGAAGCGGCGCGGGTCCAGGCGTCCATCGCCGGCGGAGATCTGGTAGCCGCGCGTGAACTGGTCGTCTCGGTCACTGCGCTCGGTGACTTGCAGGGGCGCGCTCCAGTAACTCGCGACGGCGCCACCGTGGGGGACATCGTCGCCGTCTGCGGTGCGCTCGGTACCTCAGCGGCGGGCCTCCGCTTGTGGCAGGACGGGATTGACCAGTTCTCTGAGCTACGTCAGGTCCACCTGGTGCCGTCGCCGCCGTACGGACAGGGACGCGTCGCTGCGTTGGCTGGTGCGACGGCGATGACGGATATCTCCGACGGGCTGTTGGCCGATCTGGGGCACATCGCCGAATCGAGTGCGGTCCGCATCGACCTGAGCTCACCGAGCCTGGAGCCGTATCTGGTGCCGGTCGCGGGCGCTTCGGGACTGCTCGGGGCCGATCCCTGGGAATGGATCTTGACCGGCGGCGAGGAGCACGCGCTGGTCGCGACGTTTCCCGGGACAGTCCCGGCGGGCTGGGTCGCGATCGGTGAGGTGCGCACGGGAGACCCGGGGGTAACGGTCGACGGCAACGCGTGGACACAACGGATGGGATGGGATTCGTTCGCTTGATGTCTTCGCGCAAGCGGCTCATCCCTGACCCGATGTCTTCGCGCAAGCGGCTCATCCCTGACCCGATGTCTTCGCGCAAGCGGCTCATCCGTGAGCTAAGTTGACTCTTCGTGACTGCCCGACCCCTCACCGAGCTGATTGATCCCGGCTGGGCTGACGCGCTGGGACCCGTTGCCGATCAGGTGACCAAGATGGGGGAGTTTCTGCGCGATGAGAACTCCTCGGGTCGCGGATACCTGCCTGCTGGGGCAAATGTGCTGCGCGCTTTCACCTATCCGTTGGCCGATGTCCGGGTGCTCATCGTCGGACAGGATCCATACCCGACGCCCGGGCACGCCATGGGTTTGAGTTTCTCGGTGGCCGCCGATGTGCGGCCGGTGCCGCGCAGCCTGGCCAACATCTTTGACGAGTATCAGAGCGACCTTGGCCTGCCCAAGCCTGCCAACGGTGATCTGACGCCCTGGTCGCAACAGGGAGTGATGCTCCTGAACAGGGTGCTGACGGTACAGCCGGGCAACCCGGCCTCACATCGAGGAAAGGGCTGGGAGGCGGTGACCGAATGCGCGATCCGGGCGCTGGTTGCGCGGGATGCGCCCTTGGTCGCCATTTTGTGGGGACGTGACGCGGCGACACTCAAGCCGATGCTGGGGCCGGGCGTGCCCACTGTCGAATCGGTGCATCCGTCGCCGCTGTCCGCCTCGCGCGGATTCTTCGGTTCAAAACCATTTAGCCGGGCCAATGAACTGCTCCGCGGATTGGGCGCCCGGCCGATCGATTGGCGGCTGCCGTAATGCGTTGGTCGACGGGCGCATTGACCGCCATGGGCGGTTTGACGGCGGCGTTGGCGACCGGTGGCTCCGCGCTGCGCACCCCGGCCGTGGTCGACAGGCTCAACGCTTGGGCGGCCCGCCGGCTCACGGAGGAACAGCGAGCCGACCCGTACTCGGCGATCCTTCCGACGCCCATCAGCGGCGACGACTTCTACAGTGATCCGGGTGATCTGAGCCTGCTGGCGCCGGGCGAGGTCATTCGTGCCGATCGGGTGACGCCGCGGCTTCCCTTACGCAAGGCGACCATGCAGCGGATCATGGTGCGTTCCACCGATACCGCTGGCAATGCCGTCCCTGTGACGGCGGCGTTGATCGAACCGGATCGTCCATGGCATGGCCCCGGTGCGCGTCCGGTGGTGGTACGCAATCAGGCGATCAACTCCCTGGGACTCAAGTTCACGCCGTCCTACCGTCTGGCGCGCCTCTGGTATCGGGACAACCCGCCGATGTTTCCGTTCCTGTCCGCCCAGAACTACGCCGTGCTGTTTCCGGATCATGAAGGACCCCGGATGTCGTATGCCGCCGGCAAGATGGCGGGGCACGCGGTACTGGACTCGGTACGCGGAATGATCTCGGAGCGGCCGGATCTCGCTGATTCGCCGATTGTCATGCACGGATATAGCGGTGGCGCCATTGCTACCGTGTGGGCAGCGCAGCTGCAACCGACATACGCACCGGAGCTGCGCATCGCGGCTGCGGCAGCGGGTGGCACCCCCACCGATTACGCCCTGCTGCATGGGAGCATGAATCGCGGTCTTGGGGCAGGACTCTTCTCCGCCGCCGTCATTGGTCAGGCTCGCGAGTTTTCGGAATTGGCAACGATTTTCGGCGAATTCGCGCTCTACTGTGCGATTAGGGCCAAGGACTTTCCGCAGCCCCCGCTGGCAGCGGCGGGTCTGCTGCGATTTGACTTGGACCTGCTCTCGGCGATCGAGGCACCGTTCGAATCGGAGCTGGGGCAACACGTTATCCGCGCCAACCGGCCCGGTGACCTCACGCCGACGATGCCGGTGCTGCTGTATCACGGCTCGCGCAGCAAGGCGGTTGGCGATCTCTTCATTCCCGAAGAGGGCGCCCTGGCGCTGCGCGATACCTGGCGCGCCAACGGTGCTGACGTGGACTATTGGGCTCTGCCCGGTGAACACATCACCGCGGATATGCTCGCGATCCCGTGGGTCGTGAACTGGATTCGGAAGAAGCTGCAGGGATGAGCGCCTGGGTGAAGACGGCCGAGCTCGGCTAGATCGACGGCCAGTCAGGCTTGCGCTTGCCGACGAAGGCATCGACACCCTCGATACCCGTAGGGCTGACCGAGGCCTCGGCGATGCTGGCCTGCTCCAGGTCCAGCTGTGCGTCCAGGGCGTTGTTCGCGCTCAGGCGCAGCAGACGACGGATGCGGTTCTGCGCCTCACGCGGGCCGGCCGCGAGCTTCTCGGCGGCCGCCACAGCGGTTGCCTGCACCTCGTCATCGGCCACCACGCGGCTCAGCAGTCCAATGGAGAGCGCCTCGGGTGCCTCGACGACGCGATCCGTCAGCAGGATGTCCGCGGCGCGGGCCTTGCCGACAACGCGGGGCAGTGCCCAGGACATGCCACCGTCAGAGGAGTAGCCGATTCCCGGGTACGCGGCGCGCAGCTTGGTCGACTCGCCGCCGATCGCGATATCGGCCAGCAGTACCAGACTCAGACCACCGCCGGCGGCCCACCCGTGCACCGAGGCCACCACTGGACGATCTGCGGCGTTCACCGCGCGCACGAACTCGTGCAGGCGCCCGGCGAGGTCAGTGAGCTTGGCAGCCCGGTCCTCGGCGGCGGCGAAATCACGCACATTGCCACCCGCGCAGAAATTGGCCCCGCTGCTGGTCAGCAGGATCGCACCGACCTCGGCGGGTAAGTCCTGCAGCACAGGAACCGCAGCGTCGACCCCCGTGAAGTCCAGCGAGGTCCCGGCCGCCGCGGTGGCGATGGTGATGTGCAGAACGCCGTTGTGAACGGCGACGTAGTCAGCAGACTGCGCGGAAGGCACGGCGGTCACGACCCGTCAGGCGCCGCGGACTACCTTGCCGGCCTTGATGCAGGAAGTGCAGGCGTTGACGCGCTGCTTGTTGCCACCGGGGGAGGTGACGGCGTGCACCGTCTGGATGTTCGGGTTCCAGCGACGGTTGGTACGCCGGTGCGAGTGCGAAACCGACTTGCCGAAGCCGGGTCCCTTGCCGCACACGTCGCAGACGGCAGCCATAGTGAAACTCCTCAAGTTCGCGATTACGGCCGCCTTCTCAGCTCTTCGCGCAAACGCTTATCACGAAGCCAGAGCCGGGGCGGCCCACAACCCTGCAAGAATAGCCTGACCGGCCGGTGAACACCAAAATAGGCGTCAATGAGGCCCCCGCCAGCGGAGGGATCCCCAGCTTCAGCGAGACCATTCAACTCTGTCAGCTCCGGTAGATAGGCTTCCTCACATGCAGCTCTCGGTGTTGGACAGCGCTGCGCTGCTCCATTGGGCGCGAGCCTCGGTCGACGGGCTGATCGCTCGCAGCGACGAGATCAACCGGTTGAATGTGTTCCCGGTCGCCGATGCCGATACCGGTACCAACATGCTGTTCACCATGCGTTCGGCGGTGAACGCCGCCGAGGCACTGGGGGACGGCGCCACGGTCGCACAGGTCGCCGCGGCGCTGGCCCGGGGCGCAGTCCATGGCGCCCGCGGGAACTCGGGAGTCATCCTGTCGCAGATCGTGCGTGGGATCGCCGATGCCGCCGCCGACCAGGACGCCATCGGGGCCGAGGTGGTGCGCCGGGCGCTTCGACAGGCTTCGCAGTTTGTGATCGCTTCGATGAGCACTCCTGTCGAGGGCACCATCGTGTCGGTGCTAGCCGCTGCCGCCGAGGCAGCCGACCGAGCCGCCACCGATGGTGCGCACGCCGACGATCTACCCAGCCTCGTCAGTACCGCCGCCGATGCCGCCGTCGCGGCGCTGGAGAAGACCCCCAAGCAGCTCGACATCCTCGCCGATAACGGTGTGGTCGATGCCGGTGCTCGCGGTCTCGTCGTCATCCTCGACGCGCTGGTGTTGGTGGTGGCCGGGGAGCTGCCCACACGCCGTGAGTACAGCCCGTCGCCACCCAAGAACGCGCCGTCGCAGGTGTGGGTGGCAGGGCCGGGGCGCGGTTCGGGCGGCCTGAACCTGGATCCGCCACGGGAACTGCCGCCGGAATTCGAGGTGATGTACCTGTTGTGCGGGTGTGATGAGCTACAGATCGCGGATCTGCGAGCGCAACTCGACGGGATGGGCGATTCCATCGCCATCGCCGGAGACGGCGACATGGGGTACTCCGTACACGCACACGTGAACGACGCCGGGGCGGCCATCGAGGCCGGGATGAAGTTCGGTACTCCGCAATCGATCCAGATTTCCTCGCTACGCGGTGATGTGGGTGGGGGACATCACGATGGGCGTCACCGGCACCGCCGGGTGCTGGCGCTGGCGGAGGGTGATGGCGCGGCCACACTGTTCTCCAGCGAGGGGGCCCAGGTGTTGCGCGTCGATGAACCTCCCGCGAGTGCGAAACGTCTCCTGGATGCGGTAGTCGACAGCGGCGCGCACCAGATCATGGTGCTGCCCAATGGATTGATGTCGCCCGAGGAACTGGTGGCGGTCTGTGCGGCGGCGCGCGGATGGGGCATCACGGTCATTCCGCTGCCCTCGGCGTCCATGGCACAGGGGCTGGCGGCGCTGGCAGTGCATGATCCGGAGCGAATGGCGGTCGACGACAGCTACACCATGGCGCGGGCAGCGGGCGCTACCCGGTTCGGGTTGGTGCGGGTGGCCACCGAGCGTGCTCTCACCTGGTCCGGAACGTGCGAGCCGGGAGACGCGATGGGCATCATCGGCGACGAGGTGCTTGTGCTGAACCATGATGTCGCCAATGCCACAAAGGCTTTGGTGAGCATCATGTTGTCCTCCGGTGGAGAGCTCGTGACGGTGCTGCTGTCGGACAAAGCGGATGAGTCCCTTGCCGACGCATTGATCGAGCACACCCGATCGCACCACGGCGGTGTCGAGGTGATGATCTACCGCACCGGGCAACACTCGGACGTCGTTCACATTGGCGTCGAGTGACAGGTCATAGCAGGGGATAGATGGCGCAACTTTCCGATCGTCTCGATCATGTATTGGGGCATAAGGCATCCGACGTTCTCGACGCCGAGTTCGGTCTGCTGACCGTCGAAGACCTGCTCCATCATTACCCGCGCCGATACAGCACCGATTTCAGTCTGCGCGACGAGCAGGACGGCGACCGCGCCAAACCTGGTGAGCACACCACACTGGTGGGGTTCATCACTTCCGCGGAACTGAAGAGCATGCGCAACCGCAAGGGGCAGTTTCTCTCGGTCATGCTGGGAAGTGCCCCGCATGCGGTGCAGGCCACGTTCTTCCATCCGCACAAAGTGAAACGCGATCTGCAGGTGGGCAACCGGGTGATGCTCTCCGGCGCGGTCGGAGAATTTCGGGGCAAGCCTCAACTGACCCACCCCGACTATCTGGTGCTGGAAACCGCACTCGGTGAGAGCACGAAGGCACGGGGAAGTACTGCGCTGCGCGGTATCGCCGGAACGGCGCGCGATGCGTCTACCGCCATCTCGGCGTTCGAACGGAATGTGTTTCCGATCTACCCCGCAACCAAGAACCTGGAGAGCTGGGACATCTATCGGTGTATCGACCAGGTGCTCGCTCAGCTGGATACAGTGCCCGAGGCGCTACCGGAAGCCGTGCTGGCAGAGCACAATCTGATGTCCCTGGATGAAGCCCTGCGCAAGATCCACATGTCGGAGGACGCCTCAGAACAAAAGCAGGCGCGCAGGCGCCTGGCGTTCGATGAGGCACTGGGTCTGCAGCTGGCGCTGGCCATACGGCGCGGCAGTGATATCGGGTCGGCGGGTCCGTCGATGCCGCTCACCACGGGAAAGCTGCGCGAGGATCTGCAGCGCCAGCTTCCGTTCGAGCTCACCGAGGGGCAGCAGCAGGTTGTCGCCGAGATCGGGGACGACCTGGCCGGGGTCAAGCCGATGAACCGGCTGCTGCAAGGGGAGGTGGGTTCCGGTAAGACCGTCGTCGCGCTGCTCGCGATGATGCAAGCCATCGACGCCGGGTATCAGTGCGCACTCTTGGCTCCCACCGAGGTGCTGGCCGTTCAGCACGCTCGCTCGCTGCGCGCGATGCTTGGATCTTTGGCCACCGCAGGTGAACTGGGGGCGCCCGACGACGCGACCAGCATCGCGCTGCTCACGGGATCGATGTCGCCGGCGCTCAAGAAACAGGTCAAGGCCGATGTGGCGACCGGACTTGCCGGCATCGTCATCGGGACCCATGCGTTGTTGCAGGACTCGGTGGATTTCCACAATCTGGGTCTGGTGATCGTCGATGAGCAGCACCGGTTCGGCGTTGAACAGCGGGATCGGTTGCGGGCCAAGGCGCCCGAAGGCATCGTGCCGCACTTGCTGGTGATGACGGCCACTCCGATCCCGCGCACGGTGGCGCTGACGGTGTTCGGCGATCTGGAGACTTCGACACTGCGGGAGCTGCCGCGTGGGCGTCAGCCCATCACCACTACCGCGGTGTTCACCCGTGAGAAGCCCGGCTGGCTCGCGCGCGGTTGGGAGCGGATCGCCGAGGAGGTGGCTGCGGGCAGGCAGGCCTATGTGGTGGCCTCGCGGATCGACCCGGACGACAAAGATTCCGGCCCTGAGGATGCAGAAGAGAAGCGCCCGCCGCCGGTGCCCGTCACCGACTTGTACGAAACCATCCGCGGTTCACTGCTGCCGGGGCTGCGTATCGGGCTGCTGCACGGTCGGCTGCCTTCGGAGCAGAAGGATGCCGTGATGACGGCGTTCAACGCGGGTGAGATCGATGTTCTGGTGTGTACCACCGTGATCGAAGTTGGCGTGGACGTTCCTAATGCCACCGTGATGCTGATCATGGATGCCGACCGGTTCGGCATCAGTCAGCTGCACCAGCTGCGCGGTCGCGTGGGCCGTGGCGGCAACAAGGGTCTATGTCTCTTGGTAAGTCCCAGCAGCCCTGCGGGTTCGGCGGGACGGCGGTTGCGTGCGGTGCAGGACACCCTGGACGGGTTCACCCTGGCCGAGCTAGACCTGGAGGAGCGGCGCGAGGGCGATGTCCTGGGTCGCGACCAGTCCGGCCGCGCGGTGAATCTACGGCTGCTTTCGCTGATGGATCACCGCGACATGATCGAGACCGCGCGGGACATGGCGGTGCGGGCGTGTGCCGAGGATCCCGAGCTGGCGAGACAACCGGCGCTGGCGGGTATGGCGCGACGCTTCCTGATCGCCGATCAGATCGAGTACCTGGATAAATCGTGAGGAATCGCACCGTGCTCATCGTCGCCATTGCCGCGGCGATCGCGGTGGTAGTGGCGTATCAGGTATCGGCTCGGTACCGGCTACAACGTGCCAATGCCGTTGCCGGGCAATCGAATATTCCGACCCTCGCGCCCGGTCAAGATCCGCTGGCCGGAGTGACGGTGATACCCAAACGGGTGCGAGGAAAGGACTACGAGCGTGCCGACTTCGGTGATGCTTGGTCCGATGACACCGATGCTCCGGGCGGGCACAACGGCTGCGACACGCGCAACGACATTCTGAACCGAGACCTGACCGACAAGAGTTTCGTGTTCACGCGCAGATGCCCCAGCGCGGTACGTACCGGCACCCTTCATGATCCGTACACGGGAGCGCAGGTGGCCTTCACTCGTGGGCCGAAAAGCGGTGAAGCAGTCCAGATCGATCACATCGTTCCGTTGGCGTACGCATGGGATATGGGCGCACGGGACTGGCAACCCTCGATGCGCTGGCGCTTTGCCAACGATCCTGCCAATCTCATCGCGGTGCAAGGCCAGGCTAACCAGGACAAGGGCGATGCGGGCCCCTCGGGATGGATGCCAGCGAACAAGGCGTTCTGGTGTCAGTATTCCATGCAATTCGCGGAAGTGGTTCGTGGATACCATCTTTCGCTCGATGAGCGGTCGGCAAAAACCATCCGCGAGGCGGCGCAGACCTGTCCACAACCGTTGAATCTGTGGTAGACAGGAACGGAAGCCCGAACAGGTGGTGGTCGTTGATGAAGAGAGTTCGGTGGGGCTGGTTACTTGCCATTGTGGTCATGTGCGCCCTGATTAGTACGCCCGTCGGCATTCCGTCAGCAGCTGCTGCCGCATGTCCCGATGTGGAGATCGTGTTCGCGCGAGGCACTTTCGAGCCTCCGGGTGTCGGCGGCACCGGAGAAGCATTTGTCAGCGCGCTGCGTGCGCGCACCAAGGGCAAGTCGGTGGAGGTCTATCCCGTCGAGTATCCCGCGTCCTTGGCGTTTGCGACCGCGGCTGACGGCGTCATCGACGCCAGCAACCGGGTTAAGGATGTTGCTGCGCGATGCCCCAACACCAAGATCGTGCTCGGTGGTTTCTCGCAGGGTGCGGCAGTCGTGGCCTACACCACCGCGGACGCGGTGCCCCCGGGCTTCGAACTGCCGGAGGGGATCACCGGGCTGATGCCACCCGAGGTGGCAGACCACGTCGCGGCGGTGGCGCTCTTCGGCAAACCGTCTACCGGATTCCTGCAACGCATCGACAACACCGCCCCTCCCATCAACATTGGGCGCCTCTACGCGGACAAGACGGTCGACATGTGCAACCCGGAGGATCCGATTTGCTCCCCGGACGGCAACGACAACACCGCGCACGGCTCGTACGGAGACAACGGGATGACCAACCAGGCCGCGGACTTCGCCGCGCGGGAGATCAACTCACCCACGGAATCGGTCAGCGCTTCTCGATGAGTTCGATCGTCGCCTCGATCACCGCGATATCGGACGCCCCTGGTACGAGGATGAATTCATCGAGCCCGGCCTGCTCGGCTCCATCGAGGGTCCGGTGCAGCGCGCCGGCATCGAAGTTGGTCAACGTCTTCGGGACGTTCTCGGCTATCTGAGGTCCGAAGATCGCGAGGTAATCGCTAGTGAACTGCTTGAGCTCGGACTCAGCGGCGGGAATCCCCAGCGTGTAGAAGCACCCGCTCGATAGCAGCGGCGGTTCGCTATGGCCGGCCTCCTGCCATGCCGCACGCGCGGCCCCGGCTGAGTAGGCAAGCTCGGAGGGCGCCCCGGAAACGCTGAAACCGGTGATGCCGTCGGCCCATTGTGCCGCGCGGGCCAGCGATTTCGGGCCGATCGCGGCGGCAACGATGGGAGGGCCGCTGGCCTGCACCGGCGCGGGACCCACCGGGTCGGCGCCCTCGAACGGAGCCTCGCCTCGCCAGAGCCGCCGTAGCTCGGCCACCTGGTCATCGAGACGCTGGTGGCGTCGGTCGAAGGACGCGTCCAACGATCGGTAGTCGTGTTCTCGGCCGCCCACACCCACACCCAGGGTGAACCGGCCCGCGGACAGCACATCCAGCGTCGCGGCTTGTTTCGCGACCAACGGCACCGGATGCGCCGGCAGCACAGAGACATTCGCGAGTATCCGGATGCGCTCGGTGACCGCCGCCGCTGCCGCGAGCGTCACCCACATCTCCTGGTTGTGATACGAGATCCGCTCACCGGAGGAGATCGTGGAGAACCCTCCCTCCTCGGCGAGGCGGGCCCAGGTGATCGTCGACTCGCGGGTGTATTCCCGGCACATGAAGGGCAGGGCAATGCCGATATCCATACCGGCAGCCTAGGAGTACTCGCTACGGTTACGGCGTGAGCCTTCTACGTGACCTTGCCCTGCGTGTCAGCACCGCCGCGACACCGCACATTCCCCTCGCGATTCGAAGAGCCATCGCCGGTCGTCAGGTGATCATCGACGGCAACATCCTCGACCCGTCGACTCAGCTACTGCTGCGCGGAATGGAGCTGATGGGAGAGGGCGAGATCACCAAGGGCGAGGACGTCGAGGAGAGTCGCGCCAACATCCGCAAGCAGTCGGCGCTGCTGTCGTTCAGCACCCCCGTCGGGCAGGTACGCAATTTCTCCATTCCCGGTCCTGCCGGCCCCATCCCGGTCCGGCACTACCGGCCGGTGGTCGAGAACACCGGTGCTGTGCTGGTGTTCTTCCACGGCGGTGGATGGGTGATCGGCGATCTGGATACACATGATCAGGCTTGCCGCCAGACCTGCCGTGATGCGGGTGTGCCGGTGCTGTCCGTGGACTATCGGCTGGCCCCTGAACATCCGGCACCCGCGGCGGCCGAGGACTGCCTGGCTGCCTATCTCTGGGCTGTTGAGCACGCCGGTGAACTCGGCGCCGCGCCCGACAGGGTCGCGGTGGGTGGCGACAGCGCCGGCGGGAACCTCGCCGCCGTAGTCTCCCAGCAGGCGCGCGACACCGGTGCACAGCTGCCGCTGCTGCAGTTCCTGATCTATCCGGCCGTCGACTTCACCGTGCGGCGGCCGTCCCGCGATCTCTTCGCCGAGGGCTTCTTCCTCACTAAGGCGGCCATGGATATGTTCGAAGGTCACTATCTCGACGGGTCCGATGTCGATAAGTCCGACCCCCAAGTGTCACCGATTCTGGCCGCGGACCTGTCCGGATTGCCCCCGGCACTCATCACGACCGCCGGCTTCGACCCGCTGCGCGATGAGGGCAACGAGTATGCGGACAAGCTGCGGGCCGCCGGAGTGCCGGTGGACCTGCGGGTACAGGGTTCGCTGATTCACGGCTTCTACAACATGGCCCGGCTGCGCGGTGCTCCGGCGGCGGCCGTGGACGAGCTGACCTCGGCGCTGCGCGCGCACCTGTCTCGCTAATTTCTGCCCGGTAGGCTGTGCGCGTGGCCAAACCGAAGCAACCCCCCAGCTACGACCTCAAGAAGTCGGAGCAGCGCCGAAGCCAGCTGATCCAAATCGCGCTCACGGCGATCGTCGTGTTGTTCGCCGCCGGGCTGGTGGGTTTCATCGTCGTCAAGAACAAGAAAGACCCGGGGCCGCCCGCACCGCCCGCGGGCGAGGTCAAGGCGATTGAGGTGGTCACGCCGGGGCCGGCCAAGCTCATCACGAAAGAGGGAACCACCGACCCCAAGGTCGTGCTGACTCTGATCGAGGATCCGATCTGCCCGGCGTGCGCCATGTTCGAGCAGGAATTCGGGCCCACCGTCAAGAAGCTCATTGATACCGGCGCGGTGCGTGCCGACTACAACATGGTCGGGATCCTGGATGTGCCCCGGCTCAAGCGCGACTATTCGTCGCGGGCTTCGGCGGCGGCCTACTGCGTGGCCGACCAGTCCGACGAGCTGTTCCTCAAGTTCCACTCCGTGCTCTATGACCCGAACAAGCAGCCCGATGAGGTCAACGCCAAGACCTGGCACGACGACAAGTGGTTGATCGATCAGGCCAAGGCAGTGGGCGCGTCCGACGCGGTGTCCAAGTGCATCAAGGACAAGAAATACATCAACATGGTCAAGGAGCTCGGTCCGAAACTCAATATCCAGGCCACACCGACCATCCGGATCAACGGCAAGGACTGGGAGCTCGGGCGGGACACCACCCCGGCCGATCTGGTCAAGGCCGTCACGGCCATCACCGGACCCGTTCCGGGCCTGCAGTGACGATCCGCTCCGCGACCGCCTGGTACGTCCTCGTCGCCGGGGTGGCGGGGCTGGCCGCGGCGCTGGCCCTGACCATTGAGAAGATCGAAATCCTGCTCGACCCGACATACGTTCCCTCGTGCAGCCTGAACCCGATCATTTCCTGCGGTTCGGTGATGACGACCGAGCAGGCCTCGGCCTTCGGGTTCCCTAACTCGCTCATCGGCATCGTGGCGTTCACGGTGGTGCTAGTGACGGGGGTGCTGGCGGTCGCCAAAGTGGAGCTGCCGCGCTGGTACTGGGGCGGTCTGGCCATCGGGAGCCTGCTGGGGGCGGTCTTCGTCCACTGGTTGATGTTCCAGAGTCTGTACCGGATCGGTGCGCTGTGCCCGTACTGCATGGTGGTGTGGACGGTCACGATTCCGCTACTGGTAGTCAGTGCATCGATTGCCTTGCGGCCATTGGGATCTCATCGCTGGGCGAGGGTTCTCTACCAATGGCGATGGTCGCTGGTGGCTTTCTGGTACGCCGCGGTGATCCTGGCGATTGTCGAGCGATTCTGGGATTACTGGATCACACTCGTCTGAGCCGAATTGTGAAGTTCAGCGGACGCGCGTTCGCTGAATCCTCACGGTACGGTCTGTGACTATGTTCTCGAAGGTTCTTGTCGCCAATCGCGGTGAAATCGCGATCCGGGCATTTCGCGCCGCCTACGAACTAGGTGCCGCGACCGTCGCCGTCTACCCGTATGAAGATCGCAACTCGGGTCATCGGCTGAAGGCCGATGAGGCGTACCAGATTGGCGAGAAGGGGCATCCGGTCCGCGCCTACCTGTCGGTCTCCGAGGTGGTCAATGCGGCCAAGAACGCCGGGGCCGATGCGATCTATCCCGGTTACGGATTCCTGTCGGAGAATCCCGAACTGGCGGCGGCGTGCGCCAGGGCGGGCATCACCTTTGTGGGACCGCCCGCTGACGTCCTGGAGCTGACGGGTAACAAGGCCCGCGCGATCGCGGCCGCGCGTGAGGCCGGGCTGCCGGTGCTGGCGTCCTCGCAGCCGTCGGCCTCGGTCGAGGAGCTGCTGACAGCGTCCGAGTCGATGGAGTTCCCGGTGTTCGTCAAGGCGGTCGCCGGTGGAGGTGGCCGCGGCATGCGCCGGGTCGCCGAGCGCGAGCAGCTGCGTGAGGCGATCGAGGCGGCCAGTCGGGAGGCGGAGTCGGCATTCGGAGACCCAACGGTCTTTTTGGAGCAGGCCGTCATCAACCCCCGGCATATCGAGGTGCAGATCCTCGCGGACACCGCGGGCAACGTCATCCACCTCTACGAGCGCGACTGTAGTGTGCAGCGGCGGCACCAGAAGGTTATCGAGCTGGCCCCCGCGCCCAATCTGCCCGCCGAGCTGCGTGAGCAGATCTGTTCGGACGCTGTCACTTTCGCGCGTCACATCGGGTACAGCTGCGCAGGCACCGTCGAGTTCCTGCTCGATGAGCGCGGTAATCACGTCTTCATCGAGATGAATCCCCGGATCCAGGTGGAGCACACGGTGACCGAGGAGATCACCGATGTGGACTTGGTGGCAAGCCAGCTGCGCATCGCCTCCGGCGAGACACTGGACGACCTTGGCCTGCACCAGGACACGTTGGCGCCGCCGCGCGGGTTCGCCCTGCAATGCCGGATTACCACCGAGGACCCGGCCAACGGATTCCGCCCCGACACCGGCCGCATCACCGCCTACCGCAGCCCGGGCGGTGCGGGTATTCGCCTGGACGGCGGGACGACGCTGGGTGCCGAGGTGGGCGCCCACTTCGATTCGATGCTGGTGAAACTGACCTGCCGCGGGCGGGACTTCCAGACCGCGGTGGCGCGAGCCCGCCGCGCCGTCGCGGAGTTCCGCATTCGTGGTGTCGCCACGAATATCCCGTTCCTCCAGGCGGTTCTGGATGACCCGGACTTTCGGTCGGGACATGTCACGACCTCATTCATCGAGGAACGCCCGCAGCTGCTGACGGCGCGATCCTCGGCCGATCGCGGCACGAAGATCCTGAACTACCTGGCCGATGTCACGGTCAATAAGCCGCACGGGGCCAAGCCCTCAAAGGTGTACCCGCATGACAAATTGCCGTCGGTCGATCTGTCGGCACCACCGCCGGACGGGTCGCGCCAGCGGCTGTTGGCCCTGGGGCCCGAGGGATTCGCGAAGGCGCTGCGAGAGCAGAAGGCAGTCGGTCTGACCGACACCACCTTCCGTGACGCGCACCAGTCGCTGTTGGCCACCCGAGTGCGTACCACCGGCCTGCTCGCGGTCGCGCCATATGTGGCGCGGCTTACTCCCGAGCTGCTCTCGATCGAGGCCTGGGGTGGCGCGACTTACGATGTGGCGCTTCGTTTCCTGAAGGAAGACCCGTGGGAGCGGCTTGCCGAACTGCGTGAGGCTGTCCCGAACATCTGCCTGCAGATGTTGTTGCGTGGCCGAAACACGGTGGGCTATACGCCGTATCCGGAGACGGTGACCAAGGCATTTATTCGCGAGGCGACCGCCACCGGGGTAGACATCTACCGAATCTTTGATGCGCTCAACAACATAGAGGCGATGCGCCCGGCCATCGACGCCGTGCGTGAGGTCGGCGGTTCGATCGCCGAGGTGGCCATGTGCTACACCGGCGACCTGTCCAACCCCGGCGAGAACCTGTACACCCTGGACTACTACCTCAAGCTTGCCGAGCAGATCGTCGATGCGGGTGCACATGTGCTGGCGATCAAGGACATGGCGGGCCTGTTGCGTCCGCCCGCGGCGGCGACTCTGGTGACGGCACTGCGGTCTCGATTCGACTTGCCGGTGCACGTGCACACCCATGACACCGCGGGCGGTCAGCTGGCGACCTACCTGGCGGCCTGGCAGGCCGGGGCCGACGCGGTGGACGGCGCTGCGGCACCCATGGCGGGAACCACCAGCCAGCCATCGTTGTCGGCGATCGTGGCGGCGGCCGCGCATAGCGAATACGACACCGGAGTGTCCCTAACCGCGGTGTGCGATTTGGAGCCGTACTGGGAGGCGCTGCGAAAGGTGTACGCCCCCTTCGAATCAGGGCTCCCGTCACCGACGGGTCGGGTGTACACGCACGAGATCCCCGGTGGGCAGCTGTCGAACCTGCGCCAGCAGGCCATCGCGTTAGGCTTGGGGGACCAGTTCGAGGAGATCGAGGCACGATACGCCGCCGCGGACCGGATGCTCGGACGTCTGGTCAAGGTGACCCCGTCGTCGAAGGTGGTAGGCGACCTGGCCCTGGCATTGGTGGGTACCGGTGTGAGTGCCGACGAATTTGCCTCGGATCCTGGACGTTTCGATATCCCGGAGTCGGTGATTGGATTCTTGCGTGGGGAGCTGGGCGACCCGCCCGGCGGCTGGCCCGAGCCGTTCCGAACTCGCGCGCTCGAAGGTCGCGGTCCCGCGCGCGCGGAAGTTGAACTCACGGCCGCTGACAACGCTCAGCTTGATGGCGACAGCGCGACCCGACGGGCAGCGTTGAACCGGCTGTTGTTCCCCGGCCCGACCAAGGAGTTCCTGGCCCACCGCGAGCAGTACGGTGACACGTCACGGCTTTCAGCCAACCAGTTTTTCTATGGCCTGCGGTACGGGGAGGAACACCGCGTCAAGCTGGAGAAGGGCGTCGAGCTGCTCATCGGGATCGAGGCGATCTCCGATGCCGACGAGCGCGGTATGCGGACCGTCATGTGCATCCTCAATGGTCAGCTACGCCCCGTGCAGGTGCGTGACCGGAGCATCGACAGCGCGGTGGCCAGTGCTGAGAAGGCCGATCGGGCCAATGCCGATCATGTGCCCGCGCCCTTCGCGGGTGTGGTGACGCTCAATGTGGTGTCGGGCCAGGAGGTTACGGCGGGGGAGACCATTGGCACCATCGAGGCCATGAAGATGGAGGCCTCCATTACCGCGCCCAAGGCGGGAACCGTCGCACGGGTGGCGTTGACCGAGACCTCTCAGGTCGAGGGTGGGGATCTTCTGGTGGTGATCAGCTGACCCGGATCATCGCCGGCTCCGCGGGCGGACGCCGGATCGCGGTGCCGCCGAAGGGAACCCGGCCCACTACGGATCGGGTGCGGGAAGCGCTGTTCAGCATGCTGGAGGCGCGCCTGGACTTCGACGGGATCGCGGTCCTCGATCTGTTCGCAGGCTCCGGCGCGCTGGGCCTGGAGGCGCTGTCACGCGGTGCGGAACACGTGACGTTCGTGGAGTCGAACGCCGCCGCGTCGAAGGTGATCTCGGCCAATATTGCGACGGTGGGCCTGCCAGGTACCGAGCTGCGGCAGTCCGCGGTATCGAGCTTCCTGTTGACATCGCCCAACCGTGCCTACGATCTGGTCCTTGCTGATCCGCCGTATTCGGTTTCTGCCGAGGAGGTTTCGGAGCTGTTGTCCCGTCTGACCGATCATTGGGTCAACGACGAGGCTTTTGTGGTGCTGGAGCGCGACGCGTCGGGGCCCGAGGCGGTGTGGCCGGATGGCTGGGAGGTGATCTCCCGCAAGTACGGGGGAACGCGGTTAGAGCTGGGATCTCTGTAACCGTCCAGGTAATCCACAGCGCGCATTTACCTATCGGGCGCACACTTCTGCTCATGACCCCGCTGCAGCGGTACATCGCCGAAGAGATCGCTACTGACCATGTCGAGGGACTGCTGACGCGCCGCGAGGCCACGCGTCGGCTGGCGCTCCTGGGCGTCGGTACCGTAGCCGCCGGCGCGCTCATCGCGGCCTGTAGCAGCGACAACAAACCTGGCAACAAACCCGTCACCGCTCAAACATCGGCCTCCACACCGCCGCCCCCGGGCAAGGACAAGACGGTCGCGACGGAGCCGATTACCTGGAGCGGGCCCCACGGCACGCTCCAGGGGGCATGGGCACCGGCAGCCCAGCCGCGCGGCTCAGTGCTGGTTATCCATGAGAACAAGGGCCTCAATGATTGGGTTGGTTCCGTCGCGGGACGGCTTGCGGGCGCCGGGTATTCGTCGCTTGCCATCGACCTGCTGTCGGAGGAGGGCGGCACGTCGACGTTCAAGGACCCGGCCGAGGCGACAGGGGCGCTGGGCAAGGTCTCGCCGGAACGCTTCGTTGCAGATCTGAAGTCCGGTGTGGACGAAATTCTGCGTCGCGTCCCCGACAAGCCCGCCGGAGCGGTGGGATTCTGTTTCGGTGGTGGCCTGATTTGGCAGCTCCTGGGGTCGGGAGAGCCCAGGCTTGCAGCAGCGGCCCCCTTCTACGGTCCGCTTCCTGTCGATCTGGACTTCTCGCGGTCAAAGGCGACGGTCCTCGCTTTCTACGGCGAGTTGGACAAGCGGGTCACCTCGTCGAAAGACCAGGCCGCGGCGGCGTTGCAGCGCGCAGGGCTGGTTCATGAAATCGTCGTCGAACCGGGTGCCGATCATGCTTTCTTCAATGACAGCGGCCCGCGCTACAACCCTGGTGCGGCAGCGGATGCCTGGCGGCGCCTCACTGACTGGTTCAACCAGCACATCGGCTAAATGGCGCTTAGGCTGCTGGTCATGTGGTGTACAGCGGTAGTGGTGGCCGTGGCTTCAGGCGCGGTGTCGGTTGCCGCTGCCGGTCTCGCGCTGGCCGATGATGGAGATGCCCCGGCACCGCCCGCGCCGTCGTCACCCGTGGCGAATCTCTTGCCGGGAGGAGCGAAGACGGCGGTGGGTCCTTCGGTGGCCAGCGATGCGCTCTCGGCAGGGCTGCCGGCACCGGTCGCCGGCCTGGGAGCGCCGGGTGGTCCGCTCTCAGCGGAAGGGCCGTTGCTATCTCCCAATGGCCCGCTATCGGCCAACGGACCCTTGACCGCGGCGGGTGGTCCGCTGGCGGCTGACGGTCCCGTGCTCTCACCGACCAGCCCGGTATCGCCGGTCAACGAGATATGCGGATCCGGTTCGTTGCTGAAGTCCGTCACCGATAGGTTCTCGGGCGTCATCCCCGAGAGCACGCTCGCATCGATGCAAAACCAGCACCCCGTCGGCACTGACAAGTGCCCTGCGACTGTTCCGCCGGACGATCAGGCCCAGGCCGCCGATCAACCGGGAAGTTAGTCGCTCAGCTAATCTGCACTGCTCATCCCACCAGCGGCGCGATCCGCGCCATTGCCGACCATTCTGATTCCTCATCGAGACGCTTGATTCGGTCTGCGCCGAAACCATCCGTACCTCCCTTGATTTTGGGTGGCACCGGGAGCATCATCGCTTTCTCATGTGAAATGAGTCACAGTCAAGAGGGCGGTGGCTCTGTGATGGGGGGTAGTCGATCAGCTATCCGAGGCTGGGCTTGTGAAGGGCCGGGCGCTGAGGTTAACCAGGTAACGGGTATCGGCAACGCAAGGAGTTGACGTGGTAGTCCGGGGTATCAAGGCATTCAAGAAAATCATGCAGACTACGTTTGATCCAGAGTTGGTGATCCCGGAAGACGCCAGAGTGGCAGAATTTACCGGCGATAACAGTTTGTCGCGGAAAGATCTTCTGCAGCATCCATTCCTGCTGATTCCCTGATATGGAAATACTGGGGAGCCCTTGACGTGATGTACTTCGGTAGCGGGGTGTTGGGTCACATTGCGGGGGCCTGGCCGCAGATGAGGAGAGCGACGGCGGGTTCTGTTCTTTTCAATGGTGACAGCTCTTTCGGCGCACGTGCCGAGATATATAAGAAGCGGCGCCCGAGATCCCGCGAGTACATCTATGGCTCGGTATACGACCCTCCGGAAGATGCCAAGAAATACGGACTGAAGACTCGGAATATGCACAAGTCCGTCAAGGGCACACTGCAGGACGGAACGTTCCATGCTTTGAATGCGGAAACCTCCTATTTCGCGCACATGACCTTCTTTTATCACCATTCGATAGTGGTTACCGAGCGGCTGCATTTCGACGGGGCGATGCCACGGGCGGTGAAGGAGCAGATATTTGAGGAATCCAAGGAGTGGTACAGCATCTGGGGAGTGGACGATAGTCCTCAGCCCGACACGTACGACGATTTCGAGCGGTATCTGGAAAAACATCGAGCGTAACCATTTGTTGAGCTCACAGGTGACTCAGCTCATGCTGGAGCAATTTATGGAGCGCCGCCTGGCGCCGCGGTGGTGGCCTTCGGTCATGAAGAAATGTGTGTGGCCCTGGCTGGTGGGGCGGCGGCAAGTTGTTGTCAGTAGTTATCCGCCTCATGTGCAGGAGCTGTTCCATTTGGAGTGGACTCCCGAGGACGAGGAGATGTTGCGCCGCTTTATGGGGATGTATCGGCGGCTTTACGCGGTTCTCGAGCGTCTCCTCCCGCTGAAGTTTTTCTACTTGCCGATCGCGGTGAGAGGTTTTGAGCGGGAAGGGATCGATCCACGCAACATCACTCTGGAGTCCGCGCGGCAAGCACTCCGGGAAAGCCGAGCTAGTCGTGCCACGCAAGAAAGTGCACCAATAGATGAGGCCAGCGGGGTGGTGGCTTCCGGCTAGCAAGGTTGCTGGGCCGCAGGTTGCGCGCCGGACGTAGATCGACCGGGCGGTTGTCGCTCAGCTAATCTGGGTGGGTGGGGTCAAGAGGGTGGATATCACTGAGCGCAATCGTCGCCGTCCTCGTGCTCGGGCTGTCGTACCTGTTCGGTCAGGCGTACTGGAGTACGCGTGCGATTGAGGGAAATCCCGAACCCGCACATGATCTGCCCGCCTACGCCGAACTTCTGGTGCCGGTGCATGCCGAACGTGCGGGTCAGCTGCCGCGTCCCGAGAGTGCCGCTAAGTGGAGCGTGGACGGTATCAAGCTGCCCGAAGGACATCTGATCGTCAGCCCGACAGGCCGTTCGCTCGCCTGGGTGAGCAATGCCGCGGTGGTCGACATCCAGTCGCTCTGGTTGCGGTTGGCGGGCCGCTTCGATCGAACGGGGCTGTGGCCCTTAGCATCTCGTGGGTTGAGTGGGGATCTGCGTCGACCGTGGTCGGACTCCGATGACCTCCGGTACTTCACTGACCCCGCCGATGTCGGTGCCGTCGACGCGAAATCCTTTCTTGCCAAAGAGGTCTCATCGGCCAACTCTGACCCTGAGGCTGGGGCCGTCGACGTACCGGTCGCGCCTATCACGCTGGAGCAGCGCACTCAGCCGCCCCAGCGTGCGCTCCCGGTGACCGCCGATTACCTGGAGCGGGGCTCGCTGCTGATGTTGGTGCCTACGACACGTCCGGCCGACGCACTCAATGCCCTGGGCTGGACTCACGGTGTGAATTACGACATTTCCGAGGCGGCGCTGTCCGCCGTTCTTCGGTCGTGGGAGGACCGGTTTGGGGCCGTGTTGACGACTGTGGACTTCGATGCCGTCGACGTGGAGGTGACGCGTCCGCCAGGCGCCGATCTTTCGGTGCCGGTTGGCTATGAGCACTACGGGTTTTGCCCCGACAACATCGATCAGGGGGCGGGCACCTTAAGCGCCTACGCCCGGCAGATCAGTGGTGCGCGAACCTGGAAGTTTTGGTGGGATTAGTGCAGTGGCCGCACTAGTCTGGATCGGATCATCGGCCGGGGTGGACGGGAGGTCGCACATGCGTTACGGCGGGATAGTGATGGTGGGTGGCGCCTTGTCGGCCGTCGTGTGTCTTGTCGGCTGTTCGTCGGGCGGAGGCTTGCGGCACGACTCGCCGGTGTCGACCACAGCACGTGGCGCCCAGGCGGCCGGTCCACGTGTTGTTGTCGATGGTGTCGTGAGATCGGTTGAGAATCGGGTCGAGTGTGTTACCGCAGCCGATATGACCTTCGTGAATATCGGTAGCGATAGTGAGGCGATTGCCGCCACGCTGGCAGCGGGTGATAACCCAACGCTGAAGAGTCTTACCCTGGGCATCATTGATGGACACCCGGTGATGTACAACTCGGGGCATGGTGCGACCGAGCCGACGGTGACCAAGTCCGGGCAGTCCTACAAGATTGTCGGTACCGCAACGGCCGGCCTGAGCACGCCCGCGACCTTCGAGCTTGAGTTCACCTGCCCAGTCAGGAGATAACAGAATCATGGTGAGTCTGTAACGCGCTGCACGAATCGCCGCCGATAAGTCCCCGCGGCCGTTCCCGAGGAAATACCCTTGGGGCATGACTACAAGTGTCGGGCAGGACCTCGTCAAGCATCTCTGGAAAACAGCGGTGGTATCAGGAGTTTTGGCGGTAATCGTTGGGGCCGTGGTGTTGATATGGCCTCAAGTCACTGTGCTCGTCGCCGCATACGCTTTCGGCGCCTATCTATTGATATCCGGTATCGCTCAGGTCGTCTTCGCCTTCACGCTGCCGGTGTCATCCGCCGGTATGCGGGTGCTGTTGTTCCTCACCGGCGCGATTTCGTTCGTCCTCGGTGTGCTGTGCTTCAAAGATGAGCTAAATTCGATTCTGCTGCTGGCCATCTGGATCGGCGTCGGCTGGATCGCCCAGGGCATCGCGGGCACCATCACGGCCATCGGCGACAAGGACCTCCCCGGGCGTGGCTGGCAGATCTTCAGCGGGATCATCTCGACGATCGCGGGCGTCGTGCTCATCGTCTATCCGATTAGCTCGATCGTCACTCTTACCCTCGTCGTCGGCATCTGGCTCATCGTGATAGGTGTGCTGCAAATCGGAAGCGGCATCGGCATTCGCTCGGCCACTAAATCGTCCGCATGACGGGAGCTGTCTGCCCCGGCTCGTTCGATCCGGTAACCCTCGGGCATCTGGATGTCTTCGAACGAGCCGCGGCGCAGTTCGATGAGGTCATCGTCGCGGTATTGGTCAATCCCAACAAAGCGGGCATGTTCACCATCGACGAGCGCATCGAGATGATCCGCGAGGCCGCCGCCGACCTGCCCAATCTGCGCGTCGAATCGGGGCAGGGTCTGCTGGTGGACTTCGTCAGGGAGCGCGGTTTCAATGCGATCGTCAAGGGGCTGCGCACCGGTACCGACTTCGAGTACGAGCTCCAGATGGCCCAGATGAACAAGCACATCGCGGGGGTGGACACCTTCTTTGTCGCTACCGCCCCCGCATATTCGTTCGTCTCGTCCTCGCTTGCCAAGGAGGTGGCGACGTACGGGGGAGATGTCTCGGCGTTGCTACCTCCTGCTGTTCATCAACGACTTCTCGGGAAACTGCATGGCCAGGCACAATAGAAAAGAGGCCGCGCAGAAATAGCCGACACACCGGTCAGCTAGCACGGTCACAGCAGTCACACCAGGCACACTGGTAACAGTGGAAACTCGCGTGAAGGGTGTAGCCGTGTACCGAGTATTTGAAGCGCTCGACGAACTGGGCGCCATTGTGGAAGAAGCGCGCGGCGTTCCGATGACCGCCGGATGTGTCGTGCCCCGCGGCGATGTCCTGGAACTCATTGATGACATCAAGGACGCCATTCCCGGCGAGCTCGATGACGCGCAGGATGTTCTCGACGCGCGCGATTCGCTGCTGCGTGAGGCCAAGGAGCATCACGAGACGGTGATCGGCAAGTCGAACGCCGATGCCGAGCAGATGCTCAGCCACGCCCGCAACGAGGCCGACCGGCTGCTGGCCGACGCCAAGTCGCAGGCTGATCGCATGGTTGCCGAGGCGCGCAATCACGCCGAGCAGACCGTCGGCGAGGCGCGGGAAGAGGCAGCCCGCACGATGGCCAACGCCAAGCGCGAACAGGAGAGCACTGTCGCCCGCGCCAAGGCAGAGGCGGATCGCCTGGTCGATTCCGGTAATGCCTCGTACGACAAGGCCGTGCAGGAGGGCATCAAGGAGCAGCAGCGCCTGGTGGCTCAGACCGAGGTCGTGCAGGCGGCCAACGCCGAGTCCACTCGCCTGATCGACGCGGCCCATGCCGAAGCCGACCGGTTACGTGGTGAATGCGATATCTACGTCGACAACAAACTGGCGGAGTTCGAGGACTACCTCAACGGCACGCTGCGCTCGGTGGGCCGTGGGCGTCACCAGCTGCGTACCGGCGCTGGCACGCACGACTACGTGCAGCGTTAATATTAGGTTTATGCCGGGACCTTTTGTTCTTGACGTCCTGGCCCTCGGGCTTGGGCGGCGCCCTGGGTCGATGCAGGAGATCGAGCGCACCGTTGCGAGCCCGGTACGCATCGGCAACGACCTGATCGCGATTCCCGAGGGCGCGGACGTGAATATGGATCTGCGGGTGGAGTCGGTTTCGGAGGGCGTTCTCGTCACCGGAACGATCGCCGGCGATCTCTCTGGAGAATGTGCACGCTGCCTGGGCCCTGTGACCGGCCATGCGGATGCGTACCTCACCGAACTGTTCGCGTACCCGGACAGCAAGACCGAGGCGACCACCGACGAAGAAGACATACACCGGGTCGTTGACGGCCTCGTCGACCTCGAACAAACCATCGTCGATGCCATCGTGCCCGACCTGGAGCTGACGCCGGTGTGCCGGCCCGATTGCCCAGGGCTGTGCCCCGATTGCGGAATCGCTTTGGCCACAGCCGAACCCGACCATCATCACGACAAGATTGACCCGCGGTGGGCGAAGCTCGCCAACTTCGGTGACGACCAGTGAGTCCTGCCCCAGCAGATCGATACGACGATCTGCGCGCCGCGATCGGTGTGCGGGTCGGTGACGATCTACTCACTCTGGCGCTCACGCACCGAAGCTATGCCTACGAGAACGGTGGCCTGCCCACCAACGAAAGGCTGGAGTTCCTCGGGGATGCCGTTCTTGGACTGACGATTACCGAGACGCTCTACCACAGCCACCCGGACCGCCCGGAGGGCGATTTGGCGAAGCTGCGTGCCAGCATCGTCAACACCCAGGCGCTCGCCGGAGTGGCGCGTGGCCTGACCGACGACGGCCTGGGCGCGCATTTGTTTCTCGGTAAGGGTGAGGAGAACACCGGCGGCCGCGACAAGTCCAGCATTCTTGCCGACGGCATGGAGTCGATTCTCGGTGCGGTCTACGTGGAGTACGGGTTGGAGATCGCCCGCAAGGTCGTCCTGCAGTTATTCGGCCAGCTCCTGGAGGCCGCGCCCAAGCTTGGTGCCGGCCTGGACTGGAAGACCAGTCTTCAGGAACTGACCGCGGAAAAGGGTTGGGGCGCACCGTCGTACGTGGTCACCTCGACCGGACCCGATCATGACAAGGAATTCACCGCGACCGTGATGGTCAACGAGACTGCGCACGGTGTGGGTGTCGGCCGGTCTAAGAAGGAGGCCGAACAACGGGCGGCCTCGGAGGCGTGGAACGGCATCAATAGCGATGAGCCTCTCGGGGGAAGAGCCGAGGGCGCGGAGAGTGCCTGAGCTTCCCGAGGTGGAGGTGGTCCGCCGCGGGCTGCACCATCACCTTGTCGGCAAGACCATCGCAGCGGCGTCTGTGCACCACGATCGGGCCGTGCGCAGGCAGCCTGGTGGCGCCGTCGAATTGACGGGACTGCTAGCCGGACAGCAGATCAGCGGTACCGGTCGCCGGGGCAAGTATCTGTGGCTCACGCTGGGCGAGGGACAGGCGCTGGTAGTCCATTTGGGGATGAGCGGCCAAATGCTCATCGGACCCATCTCCAGGCCACAGCATTTGCGCATCGCCGCGACGCTCGATGACGGATCGGTGCTGAGCTTCGTCGATCAGCGCACCTTCGGCGGCTGGATGGTGACTGATGTCGTCACCGTCGACGGGAACGAACTCCCTGAGCCGGTCGCGCATATCGCGCGCGACCCGCTCGATGAACGGTTCGACGTATCGGCTGTGGTAACCCGGCTACGCGGTAAGCACACCGAGATCAAGCGTGCGCTGCTGGATCAGACGGTGGTGTCCGGTGTCGGGAACATCTACGCCGACGAGGCACTCTGGCAGGCGCGCGTACATGGCCGCCGCCTCACCGACGGCATGACCCGCGCCAAGCTCACCGAGGTGCTCGATAGCGCGGCGGGCGTCATGCGTTTGGCGCTCGCGCAGGGAGGCACGTCGTTCGACGATCTGTACGTGAATGTGAACGGTGAATCCGGCTACTTTGAGCGCTCTTTGGAGGCGTACGGACGCGAAGGTGAGCCGTGCCGCCGCTGCGGTCGAGCCATGCGCCGGGAGGCTTTCATGAACCGGTCGTCGTTCTTCTGCCCGAGTTGTCAACGGCTGGTTGAAGCCCGTAAATAGCGCGTCAAGAGCCCCGACGGGCCCGTCAGGGACGCGTAAAGAACGCAGGTAGTGCAGCTAGCGGGGATCATGATTCCTGCGTGGTTGATTTCTGGTACCTGGTCCTGACCGTGGTGGGCTTCGCCTTGTGCGTGGCCGTCGTACGTGGATTGCAGGCGCATTCGTGACCGTCGATGTCATCACCAACATTGTGCTGATTGTCCTGTCGGCCGCGCTCGTCGTGTATCTGGTGGTCGCACTGCTCGACCCGGAAAGGTTCTAACGGTGAATTCCGCTCTGGCGGCCGGTCTTCAGATCGGCTTCGTCATCTTGGTGCTCGCCATCGCTTATGTCCCGCTGGGGGACTACATGGCGCGCGTCTTCACAGGTCCTCATTCCCTTCGCGCAAGCGGATCATCGACCGTCAAGCACTCCTTCGTCGAGCGTCTCATCTACCGCACGGGACGGGTTGATCCGGATACCGAGCAGACCTGGGTGGGCTACACCCTGTCACTGCTGGGCTTCTCGTTCGCGAGCGTGATCTTCCTCTATCTGCTGCAACGCATCCAGGGAGTCTTGCCCCTCTCGGGTGACCTGGGCGCGGTGAGCCCAGCGGTGGCCTTCAATACGGCCGTTTCGTTCGTCACGAACACCAACTGGCAGTCGTACACACCCGAGACCACCATGACCAACCTGACGCAGATGGTCGGGCTCGCAGTGCAGAACTTCGTCTCTGCCGCGGTGGGGCTCGCGGTCGCGGTCGCACTGATCCGCGGCATCGTGCGGACGTCGGCCGGGGGAGAGCTCGGTAATTTCTGGGTCGATCTGGTGCGGGCGAGCTTGCGGATCCTGCTGCCGATTTCGTTCATCGTCGCACTGATCTTGTTGTCGCAGGGCGCCATTCAGTCTCTGCACTCACATTTTACCGCCACCGGTCTGGACGGTACCGCACAGCACATCGCCCTGGCTCCGGTCGCCTCGCAGGAGGCCATCAAGGAGGTCGGCACCAATGGCGGTGGCATTCTGGCAGCCAACTCCGCACACCCCTTCGAGAACCCGACACCGCTGAGCAATATTGTCGAGATCCTCGCCATCCTTATTATCCCGGTCTGCCTGACCCGCACCTACTCGACGATGGTGGGTGACAGGCGCCAGGGTCTGACCGTCCTGTCGGTGATGGCCACCCTCTACGGCGGCATGCTGGCCGTCGTCACCTGGGCGGAGTCCAGCCCGCGTGGTATCGCGGCGCAGGCGGCCGGCGCCATGATGGAGGGCAAGGAAGTCAGGTTCGGCATCCCTGCGAGCACGCTGTTTGCGGTCAGCACTACCGGAACCTCTACGGGCGCAGTGGATTCTGCTCACGATAGCTTTACCGCTGCTGGCGGTGGCGCGCTCATCCTGAACATGCTGTTCGGCGAGATCGCGCCCGGTGGTGTCGGAACCGGTCTGTACGGCATCCTGGTGCTGGCCATCATCGCGGTGTTCGTCGGTGGCCTGTTGGTAGGCCGCACACCGGAATTCCTCGGCAAGAAGATCGGCCGGCGCCAGATCACTATGGCCGCACTGTCCGTGCTCGTCATGCCGGCGCTCGTGCTGATCGGCGCGGGTATTTCGGTGGCCCTGTCGACAACGCCCGGATATCAAGGCAACAGTGGTGATCCGGGCACCCCACAGTCTATTCACGGCTTCTCCGAGGTGTTGTACGCCTACGCCTCGGCCGCCAACAACAACGGCAGCGCCTTCGGTGGCCTCACGGTGACCAGCCACTGGTTCCAGGCCTCGCTCGGTGTGGCGATGTTGTTGGGCCGCTTCCTGCCCATCATCTTCACGCTGGCGCTTGCTGGATCGCTTGCCACTCAGCAGAGGACGCCGGAATCGGCCGGAACCCTGCACACCCACGGCCCCATGTTCGCCGGATTGCACACCGGCACAGTCCTCTTGGTGGCCGCACTCACCTTCTTCCCGGCGCTGGCGCTGGGACCGATCGCCGAGGCAGTCCTGTGAGCAAGACCGTAGTCAGTACCGGAGTCTTCGACCCCACTCAGTTAGTCAAGGCGCTACCGCTTGCCGTGCGCAAGCTCGATCCCCGGCACATGGCCCGCAATCCGGTGATGTTCGTGGTGACCGTCGGGTCGGTGGCCACCACCGTGCTCGCGGTGCTGCATCCGTCGATCTTCGCGTGGGCCATCACCGCCTGGCTGTGGTTCACTGTGGTGTTCGCGAACCTAGCCGAGGCTGTCGCCGAGGGGCGTGGGAAGGCGCAGGCGGCGAGTCTGCGAGAGGTAAAGCGCGACACCGTAGCCCGCAGGTTGGTGGGAGACGGCAACGGTAACGAAATCGAGGAAGAGGTGCCCGGCAGCTCGCTGCGACCGGGGGACCGGGTTGTGGTCGAGGCGGGACAGGTCATCCCCGGTGACGGCGACGTGGTGGAAGGCATCGCCACCGTCGACGAGTCGGCCATCACCGGTGAATCAGCACCCGTGGTGCGGGAATCGGGTGGCGACCGGTGTGCCGTCACTGGCGGCACCACCGTGCTGTCGGACCGGATCATCGTGCAGATCACCGCGGCGCCGGGTGAGTCCTTCGTCGACCGGATGATCGCGCTCGTCGAGGGTGCCTCGCGCCAGAAAACTCCGAACGAGATCGCGCTCAACATCCTGCTGGCCTCGCTCACCATCATCTTCCTGTTGGCAGTCGTCGCATTGGGTCCGATGGGCAACTATGTTGGGGAACAACAGCATCCGATCAAGCTCATCGCATTGCTCGTCTGCCTGATCCCCACCACCATCGGCGCCCTGATGTCGGCGATCGGCATCGCGGGCATGGACCGGCTGGTGCAACACAACGTCCTGGCCAAGTCGGGGCGTGCGGTAGAAGCCGCCGGTGATATCGACGTCCTCCTGATGGACAAGACGGGCACCATCACCTTCGGTAATCGGCAGGCTACTGAATTCATTGTGGCGCCAGGCATTTCGCATGACACCCTTGCCCAGGCGGCGCGGGCGTCCAGCGTCGCCGACGAGACCCCGGAGGGTCGCAGCATTGTGGAACTGGCCGCCGGGGCGAGCGAAGCGACGGTTGAAAGAAGTGGTGAGGGTTCGATTGAGGGCGATTTCGTGGCCTTCACCGCAGCCACCAGGATGAGTGGGCTAGATACCGTCGAGGGCAGGCAGATCCGTAAGGGTGCCTCCGATGCGGTGTTCACCTGGGTCGCCAGCCTTTCCGGCGTCCAGGAAGACGACCCAGCGGTGGTCGCGGTCCGAAAGTCCGCTGACCACGTGGCCGGTCAGGGCGGCACGCCGCTGGTGGTCGCCGACCATGACAGCACGGGCACCCGCCTGCTGGGAGTGATTCGGCTCTCTGATGTGGTGAAGCCCGGTATGGCCGAACGGTTCGCTCAGATGCGAGCCATGGGTATCCGCACCATCATGGTGACCGGCGACAACCCCTTGACCGCCAAGCAGATCGCCGCCGAGGCCGGTGTCGACGACTTCGTCGCCGAGGCCACTCCGGAGGACAAGCTGGAGCTGCTGCGTAAGGAACAGAAGGCCGGGCGCCTGGTCGCGATGACCGGTGACGGTACCAATGACGCTCCGGCGCTGGCACAAGCGGATGTGGGCGTGGCCATGAACACCGGCACGTCGGCGGCCAAGGAAGCCGGGAACATGGTGGACCTGGATTCCGACCCCACCAAGCTCATCGACGTGGTGGCCATCGGCAAGCAGCTGCTGATCACCCGGGGCGCGTTGACCACCTTCTCGCTGGCCAACGACCTCGCGAAGTACTTCGCGATCCTGCCCGCGCTGTTCAGTGGCATCTACCCGCAACTGAATTCACTCAACATCATGCGACTGGCTACTCCGCAATCGGCGATTCTCTCGGCGGTCATCTTCAATGCTCTCGTGATCATCGCGTTGGTTCCTTTGGCGCTCAAGGGCGTCCGCTATCGACCGGTGGGCGCCGGGGAGCTGCTGCGGCGAAACCTGTTGATTTACGGCCTCGGTGGCGTGATTGTTCCCTTTGTGGGGATCTGGCTGATCGATCTGGTCGTGCGTTTCTTACCGGGAATTGGGTGATCTAGTGAACAAGGTTGTGATCGCGTGGCTGCGCCAGAGCGTGGCCGGCCTGGTGGTGCTGCTGGGCCTGACTGTGGTCCTCGGTATCGCCTACCCGGCCACGGTATGGGTGTTCGGGCGCATCGACTCGGCGGCCGCCGAGGGCTCGCCACTGAAGGACCGTAACGGCTGTGTCGTGGGATCTTCGCTCATCGGAGTGGATCCGCAAGCGACAACGGGCGCTACTGACCCCTATTTCCATACTCGCACCAGCGGCGATCCCGCTGCGGGGTTGCCCTCGAACCAGGGGCCCAACAGCGAGAAGCTGAAGACAGATATCGAGGGGCGTCGCGCGGCCATCGCGTCACGCGAGAGCGTCGATCCCGCACGGATTCCCGCCGACGCGGTCACCGGCTCGGGTTCGAGTCTGGACCCCGATATCACCCCGGAGTACGCCGCGCTGCAGATACCGCGGGTCGCGGCGGCGACCGGGCTGAGTCAGGCCCGGGTGAAAGAGCTCGTGGATGCGCACACGTCGTCACGGCAATGGGGCATTCTGGGAGGGCCGCGGGTCAACGTGCCCACGCTGAACGTGGCATTGGGCCTCACCGGCCCGCCCTGCCGATGAAGGAGAGACATTGCCGCGCGGGACACTGCGGATCTATCTCGGGGCCGCGCCAGGAGTAGGCAAGACCTACGCCATGCTCAACGAGGCACACCGCCGGGCTAGCCGCGGCACCGATGTGGTCGCTGCGATCGTGGAGACCCACGGCCGCAGCAAGACCGCACAATTGCTCGATGGTTTGGAGCTCATCCCGCCCAAGGAGATGATGTACCGCGGAACCGCCATGTACGAGCTGGACGTGGACGCGGTGATCGAGCGCAAGCCGGCCCTGGTGCTCATCGACGAGATGGCGCACACCAATGTGCCGGGCAGCCGGAATCCCAAGCGCTGGCAGGATATCGATGAGATTCTCGATGCCGGGATCGATGTGCTCACCACGATCAACGTGCAACACCTGGAGAGTCTGAACGATGTCGTTGAGCAGATCACCGGGATTGCGCAGCGCGAGACCGTGCCTGATGCGGTGGTGCGCCGTGCCGAGCAGGTGGAGCTTGTTGACATCACGCCGGAGGCGTTGCGGCGCAGAATGGTTCATGGCAACGTCTACGCGCCGGAGAAGGTCGGTTCGGCACTGAGCAACTACTTTCGTACTGGTAACCTCACGGCCTTGCGTGAACTCGCGCTGCTGTGGCTCGCCGACCAGGTGGATGCCGCACTCGCCAAATACCGCTCGGACAACAGAATCACCAAGACTTGGGAGGCTCGCGAGCGTGTGGTGGTCGCGGTTACCGGTGGTCCTGAGTCCGAGACCCTGGTACGCCGGGCAAGCCGCATTGCCGCCAAGTCGAGTGCCGAACTGCTGGTTGTCCACGTAGTGCGCGGTGACGGCCTGGTGGGCGCCTCGACAGCCGTCATGGGCAAGGTGCGTCGGCTGGCCAACGACATTGGCGCCTCGGTGCAAACTGTCACCGGGGACGATGTGCCGCAGACGCTGCTGGACTTCGCCCGCGGCGTCAATGCCACACAGTTGGTTATGGGCACCTCTCGGCGTTCACGATGGGCTCGCATCTTCGACGAAGGCGTGGCCGCGGCCGTCATTCGCGATTCCGGGGCCATCGACGTGCACATGGTGACGCACGGACAGACCCGGTCGGCTCCGCTGCGCAACTGGTCGATACCGGCCGAGGGGCGAAAGCGGCTCGTCATCAACTGGCTCGCGGCGATCCTGGTGCCCGCGGCCACCGCATTGTTCATTCACTTCTTCGATGCCGCTCTCGGGTTGGGCAGCAAGAGTGCACTGTTTCTCATTGCGGTACTGGGTGTTTCATTACTTGGTGGTGTATCGACCGCGTTGATATCCGCGATTATCTCCGGTCTGCTGCTCAACTATCTGTTCGTCTCACCCCGATACAGCTTCACCATCGGTGAGACCGATAACGCACTGACCATCTTGATGATCATGGTGACCGCCGTCGCCGTCGCGGCCTTGGTCGACGCGGCTGCCACCCGAGCACGGCAGGCCCGGCGGGCCGCCCGTGAAGCGGAACTACTGGCGCTCTTCGCCGGTGGAGTCCTGGTGAACTCGGACCTCTCGGCCCTGCTGGAAAGGGTGCGCACCACCTACAACCAGTCGGCGGTGAGTCTGCTGTGCGCGGAGGGGCCGGCTGTGGCGAGCGTGGGGGAGCAGCCGCCCACGCGGGAATCGGAGGCCGACTCAGTGTTCCGCGTCGACGATGGTGCGTACGCATTGGCGCTCAACGGGCCCCCGGTGCCGTCCACTGACGCGCGGGTGCTGCAGGTGGTCGCCGGAACGGCGGTGGGTCTGGTTCGTTCGGCACGCCTGGCCGAGGAGGCGTCGCAGGCCACGGCCCTCGCCGAGGCCGATCGGCTGCGCCGGGCGCTGTTGTCGGCGGTGAGCCATGACCTGCGTACACCGCTCGCCGCGGTCAAGGCCGCTGTGTCGAGCCTGCGCAGTCCCGATATCGAGTTCTCACCCGAGGACACCGCCGAACTGCTTGCCACCGTGGAGGAGTCGACCGATCAACTCACCGCTCTGGTGGGCAACCTGCTGGACTCGTCGCGGCTGGCAGCGGGGGTCGTCAAACCCCGTGCGGTGCCGGTGTACGTCGAGGAAATCGCGCACCGGGCCCTGTTGGGTACCACCGAGAACGACCGCAAGCGGGTGCACCTGGACTTGAACGGTGCGGTGGTTCGGGCAGATCCGGGCCTGCTGGAACGCGTTTTGGCCAACCTTGTCGACAATGCGCTGCGATACTCACAAGCAGACGTGCGGGTCAACTACGAGGAGGTGGAGGGCCGCACACTGGTGATCGTCGCCGACCACGGGAAGGGCCTGGAAGCGTCAAAACGCGGTGCGGCCTTCGATGCCTTCCAACGTCTCGGCGATCGCGATAACACAGTCGGTGTGGGGCTTGGTCTTTCGGTGGTGAGGGGTTTCGTGGAAGCAATGGAGGGCACGGTGAACGCGACCGACACGGCCGGCGGCGGTCTGACCATGATCGTCGATCTACCCAGTGCTGGTTCCTCCCCTGTCGGGGGGATCCGGTGACGCGGGTGCTGGTGGTCGACGACGAGCCGCAGATTCTGCGCGCGCTGCGGATCAACTTGTCGGCGCGCGGTTACGAGGTGGTGACCGCTTCGTCAGGGGCGGGCGCCCTGCGCGCGGCCGCCGAGACCCAGCCCGAGGTGGTAATTTTAGACCTCGGGTTGCCCGATATGGATGGCACCGAGGTGCTGGCCGGGCTGCGCGGATGGACCGAGGTTCCGGTGATCGTGCTCTCGGCGCGCACGGATTCGGCGGACAAGGTCGAAGCACTCGATGCGGGTGCCGACGATTACGTGACCAAACCCTTTGGCATGGATGAGTTCCTGGCCCGGCTGCGGGCCGCGGTGCGCCGTGGCACTCCGGACAGCGCCGAACCGGTGGTCCATACTGAGACCTTCGACGTAGACCTCTCCTTGCACAAGGTGATTCGCGACGGCAGGGAAGTGCATCTGACGCCTACCGAATGGTCGATGCTGGCAGTGCTGGTGCGTAACCGCGGAAAACTTGTCGGGCAAAAGGAACTGCTCCATGAGGTCTGGGGCCCGGCGTACAGCTCCGAAACTCACTATCTACGTGTGTATCTGGCGCAGCTACGACGCAAGCTGGAGATCGATCCGGCTCATCCGAAACACCTGCTCACCGAGGCGGGTATGGGATACCGCTTTCAAGAGTGATAGGTCAGAAGGGCGGGCGGCCCAGATCGATCTGTTGAACGTCGGGATCGCACCCCGGACGGTACTTGGGTACCAACTGCCCGTAGGTGGCCCGGAAATTGTCGGCGCCGACCTTCTCAACGGTTTCCGGTGAGGCCAGCAGAAGGTAGATACCCATCGGAGTGATCCGTTTGGTGAAGCAGGTGTCGACCACGGTGAAGGTCTGGCGCATTGCCGATGTCGGCACGATCTTGGGTTCACCGGGCGGGATGTACACCAGCTCCTCGATGCGAGGAGCCCAGGAACCAGACAACAACTGCGCCCGTACCTCGCTGTACGGACGCAGCAGAAGCGACTCTAGCGTCACCACGGGCTCCGCCGCAGCGGTTGGCGCCGAGAAAAATGAAGCACCGCCAATCGCCGCGGCCATCATGGCGGCGGCGATTACATAACATTGCGGGCGTGACGTCATTATGGGTAGAGCGTACGGGCAATCGCCGCTACACGGGGCACAGCTCCCGGGGTGCGCACGTGCTGATTGGGTCGGAGACCGTCGACGGGGTGTTCACCCCGGGGGAGCTCCTCAAAATCGCCCTTGCGGCCTGTAGCGGAATGTCCAGCGACCAGCCTCTCGCCCGCCGCCTCGGCGAGGACTATCAGGTGCGTATCGACGTCAGCGGCCCCGCCGATCGGGAGCAAGAGCGCTACCCGGTTCTCGACGAGAAGATGGTTATCGACCTGAGTGCGCTTACTCCCGAGGAACGCGCACGGGTGCTCACCGTCGTGGAACGCGCCGTCGACCAGGTATGCACGGTCGGACGCACCTTGAAGGCGGGAGCCGAGGTGAACTTCGCGGTGGACGACCGCTCGCACGAAGACCGATAGCAGATGTCGGACATCCGCTTGTCCGCGTGGGTGCACGGCCACGTCCAAGGGGTCGGGTTCCGTTGGTGGGTGCGATCCCGCGCCCTTGAACTCGGCCTGACCGGATATGCGGCCAACGCACGTGATGGGCGGGTGCATGTCGTCGCGCAGGGGGACAAGGCCGCGTGTGAACAGCTGCTTGCCAAGTTGAACAGCGGTGAAACGCCAGGTCGCGTAGATCTTGTGGTGGATAGCTGGCTGGAGTCCGGCGAGCCCATCTCCGGGTTTACCGAGCGTTAGCGCTAAGACCGGTATTCTGGCCCGCTGTGCACCTCAAGAGTCTGACGCTGAAGGGCTTCAAGTCCTTTGCTTCGCCGACGACTCTGCGCCTGGAGCCCGGTATTACCTGTGTGGTCGGCCCTAACGGATCGGGTAAGTCCAATGTGGTGGACGCCCTGTCCTGGGTGATGGGCGAACAGGGCGCCAAGGCCCTGCGCGGAGGCAAGATGGAAGACGTCATCTTCGCGGGTACGTCGACTCGCGCCCCGCTGGGCCGCGCCGAAGTCACGTTGACGATCGACAACTCCGACCATGCGCTGCCGATCGAGTATTCCGAGGTCTCGATCACCCGCCGGATGTTCCGGGACGGCGCGGGCGAGTACGAGATCAACGGTCAGAGCTGTCGGCTGATGGACGTCCAGGAGCTGCTGTCCGACTCGGGCATCGGCCGGGAAATGCACGTCATCGTGGGACAAGGGCGGCTCTCGCAGATCCTGGAATCTCGGCCGGAGGATCGCCGCGCCTTCATCGAAGAGGCTGCTGGTGTGCTCAAGCACCGCAAGCGTAAGGAAAAGGCGGTCCGCAAGCTCGAGTCGATGGCCGCGAATCTGGCCCGGCTCACCGACCTCACCACCGAATTGCGCCGCCAGCTCAAACCCCTTGGCCGCCAAGCGGAGGTCGCGCGTCGCGCCGCCACCGTGCAGGCCGATCTGCGAGATGCGCGACTGCGCCTGGCCGCCGATGACCTGGTTACCCGCCGGGCGGATTTCGACGGAACCAACGATGCCGAGACCGCGCTGCGCAAGCAACACGCGGAGATCACCGAGAAGCTCGACGTGGCAACCACGCTGCTGGCCGAGCATGAGACGGCACTCAACGAGCTGATGCCGCAGGCCGAACTGGCTCAGCAGACTTGGTTCCGGCTCTCGGCGCTCGCCGAACGCGTCAGCGCCACGGTCCGGATCGCCGGCGAGCGAGCCAGCCACCTCGATGAGGTGGTGGCCGCGCCGACAGGACCGGACCCGGAGGAGCTCGAGGTACAGGCGGAGCGCGTCGCCGAGCAGGAGCGACTGCTGATCGCACAGTTGGAAACGGTCACCGAGCAGCTGACCTTGGCGAAGGCTGAGCTCGCCGCCAAGGAGGCCGAGGTCGCCCAGGCGCAGCGGCAACATATGGCCGCCGTGGCCGCCGAAGCGGATCGCCGCGAGGGCCTGGCCCGGCTCACCGGCCAGGTCGACACCATGCGTACCAGACTGGAATCGATCGACGGCCAGGCGCAGCGACTCACCGAGACGATCAGGGAGGCGACTCTGCGTGGCGAGGCCGCGCAGACCGAGTTCGACGCCGTCAAGGCGCGTGTGGCCGAGCTGGATCAGGGCGAGGTCGGGCTGGACGAACACCACGAGCGTTCGGTATCGGCGTTGTCGATCGCCAATGAACGCGTCGCTGAATTGCTGTCGGCCGAGCGCCAGGCGGAACGGCAGATCGCTTCGCTCAAGGCGCGTATCGACGCACTGGCCATCGGCCTGGAGCGCAAGGACGGCTCGGCGTGGCTCTCCGAGAACCGCAGTGGTGCTGGGATTTTTGGATCGATCGCACAGCTGATTAAGGTGCGGCCCGGCTACCAGGGCGCCATCGCGACGGCGATGGGACCGGCCGCCGACGCGGTGGCCGCGGAGAATCCCGCTGCTGCGCAGGCGGCCGTGGCCGCGTTGAAAGCCTCCGATGGCGGGCGGGCGGCAATCGTGTTCGGCGAGTGGCCCGCGCACACGCATGTGCGCCCCGCGATCAGTCTGCCTGCCGGTGCGCACTGGGCGGCCGACTTGGTCGAGGCGCCCGAGCGGCTCGCCACGGCGGTGTCGGCGATGCTGGCCTCGGTGGTGGTGGTCGATGAGCTCGGCGCCGCGATCGAGGTGGTGCTGGCCAACCCGCTGCTGCGCGCCGTGACCATCGACGGTGACCGGGTGGGTGCCGGATGGGTTGCCGGCGGATCCGACAAGAAGCAGAGCACCCTGGAGATCCAGGCCGCCATCGAGGCTGCGGGAGAAGAGCTGCGGGCCACCGAGATTCAGGTGGGCGAGATCTCTGCCGCGTTGTCCGGTGCGCTCGCCGAGCAGACGGCGCGTCAGGACACCGCCGAGCAGGCCCTGGCCGCTCTCAACGAGTCCGATGCGGCCATCTCCGCGGTGTATGAGCAGTTGGGCCGCGTCGGGCAAGACGCCCGTGTCGCCGCTGACGAGGTGAGAAAACTTACCCTGCAACGCGATCAACTCGAGCTTGGCCGCGCCAAGACCATGGAGGAGCTGGCCGAGGTCGAGTCGCGGCTGCGCAATGCCGAAGAGGCGCCCAACCTTTTCGACGATGAGCCCATCGATCGCGACGACATGGCCATCGAGCTGGAAGAGGCGCGTTCGGTCGAGATCGAGGCGCGGCTAGCGGTACGCACCTCCGAAGAGCGGGTGAATTCGGTTCGCGGTAAAGCTGATTCGATGCGCCGTGCCGCGACGGCCGAGCGCGAGGCGCGAGCGCGGTCCGAACGGGCAGCCGCCGCGCGGATGCGGGCGGCCGCGGTCGCGGCCGCCGTGGCCGAGTCTGGACGGCTGGTGGCCGCGCGTCTTGAACATGTGGTGGCCGCAGCGTCCGCGCGTCGGGACCGACTCGGTGCCACCCGCGCGCAGCACACATCGGCGCTCGGCGCTGTGCGCGACCAGGCCCGCGAACTCACTGCCGCCCAGGCTCGTCTCACCGATGCGCTGCATCGCGACGAAGTCGCCAAAGCCCAAGCGGCGCTGCGTATCGAGCAGCTCTCGGAACAGGTGCTTGAACAGTTCGGTATGGCCGCCGACGACCTGATCGCCGAGTACGGCCCGCATGCCGAGTTGCCGCCCACGCAGCAGGAGATGGACGAATACGAGCAGGCTCGTGAGCGTGGGGAGCAGGTGAGTGCCCCACAGCCGATGCCGTTCGACCGGGACACCCAGGAGCGTCGCGCCAAGCGTGCCGAGAAGGATCTGCGCGAGCTGGGCAAGGTGAATCCCCTTGCCCTGGAAGAGTTCGCGGCGCTGGAGGAGCGCTACAACTTCCTATCCACGCAGCTGGAGGACGTTAAGGCCGCCCGTAAGGATCTGCTCGACGTGGTTGCCGACGTAGACGAGCGCATTCTGCAGGTGTTCACCGAGGCCTACGCGGATGTGGAGCGCGAGTTCAAGGGGGTGTTTTCCTCGCTGTTCCCCGGTGGCGAAGGCCGGTTGGTGCTCACCGACCCCAATGACATGCTCACCACCGGTATCGAGGTAGAGGCGCGCCCGCCCGGCAAGAAGGTCAAGCGCCTGTCACTGCTCTCCGGCGGCGAGAAGTCGCTGACTGCAGTTGCCATGCTGGTGGCGATTTTCCGAGCGCGGCCTTCGCCCTTCTACGTAATGGACGAGGTAGAAGCCGCCCTCGACGATGTCAATCTGCAGCGCCTGATCGGCCTGTTCGAGCAGCTGCGGGAGAAGTCGCAGCTCATCGTCATTACCCACCAGAAGCCGACCATGGAGGTCGCCGACGCGCTCTACGGTGTGAGCATGCGCGATGATGGCATCACGCAGGTTGTCTCGCAGCGTATGCGTGGGCTAGAGACCCAGCTCGCGACTCAAAACACCTAGCGCCTCAGCGCGTTTGGCGGGATCACCGAGTACCTGGATTGCCACCTGGGTGGCGCCGGCATCCCGATGCTCCTGCAGTCGGGCGGCGATCTGTTCGGGAGTGCCGTAAGCGACAAGGGAATCCACCAGTTTGTCGCTACCGGGCCTGGCCAAATCTTCTTTACTGCCCGCGAACCGCTCCAGCATAGTCAGGTAGTTGGTCAGGCCGAGATACATGTCCAGGGCCTGACGCCCGATCGCGCGGGCCTCATCGGCATCGGTGGTGAGCACCACCTTCTGCTCGGGGACGATGATCGCATCGGGTCCCAGGAGCTCACGGGCCCAGCGAGTATGCGATGGCGGGGTGAGATACGGGTGCGCGAGCGCTGAGCGCTCGGCGGCAAGCTTGAGTGACTTCTCCGCGAGCGCTGCCAGGCCCCGGCCTTCCCTGGGAACTCCCACCTCATCGAGCACGTCGAGATATTCGACCAGCCCGGAGTACGGCTTGTAGGGAACGCCACTGTCGATTTCGGGATGGCCGGCACCGATACCGACAATGAAGCGCCCGGGGTGAGCCGTCTCGATGCGCTGCCACGATCGACCGGCTTCCCGCGCGGGCGCGGACCAGATGTTGACGATCGCGGTCACGATGCGGATGCACTCAGTGGCGGCAAGGAGAGGTTCAACCCATGGCAGATCGGCCGGAGGCGAGCCGCCCAGCCATGCGGTATCGAAACCGAGGTCCTCGATGGCCCGCAAAAGATCTGCGTCCACCGTCTCGTAGTGAGTGAAGAATCCGTACGGGGTGAACTCCGGTGTGGTCACCTCACGGCGAACGCGCTCACCCGCCGCCGGTATTCCCTGAGGGCTACTTGTCGGAACCGCAGGAACAGCTGGATCCACACTGACAGTCGGTGCAGGTGCAGTTCGGGTTGTCGCAAGCCCCTGCCTTCTCGGGTGCGACGGTCTCATTGCTAGTCATGCATATATCCTACGCCCGGGGTGCTATTCCTTGGCGGTATTGCGCCACCAAATAGCCGCACCGACCGCCGCTAAGCCGAGGATGAACAACCACGGCCAGGCACCGTGCAGATACACCCAGCCAGAGATCGCGCGCTGAATCCTCCCGGCCGCGTTGATGATCGGGTCATCCGGGTTGCCATTGGCGTGGAACAACCTGACCTCGTAGCTGCCGTAATAGCCCACGTAAGCGCCGACTATAAGCAGGATGCCACCGCTGATCCGGTTCAAGTACGGCAGTGCGCGGCGCATGCCGTTCAACAGCACCGTGCTTGCCAGTGCGGTGGATACGGCCAGCGTGCCCACCACGAGGGTGATACCGGCGGCGTAGGCCAGGTAGACCATGACACCGTCGAACAAAGAGCCACTCTCGAAGGTCGTGCTGGTCACCGCGAGGAACGGGCCGATGGTGCAGGACAGTGACGCGACCGCGTATCCCACGCCATAGCCGAACATGGAACCCAGCCGGGTGGTGGGAGCGTTCGCATCGAGCACCTTGGGCATGAGCGCGATGATGTCGCGGCCCGAGAGCAGCCACAGCCCCAGAATCACCAGCCCGATTCCGAAAACGACTGTTACAAAAGGCAAATAACGCTGTACCACGGACGCGACCGACACCGTCAACAACCCGAAGACGGTAAAGACCGCGACGAACCCCGCCGCCATCACCACAGTGGCGATGACGGCGCGGCCGAGCGCCCGCGACTTCCCGATATCGGCACCAGGTCCGCGCACGACGAGTGCGAGATAGACCGGGAGCAAGGCAAAACCGCACGGGTTGAGCGCGGCGATGAGCCCGGCCGCAAAAGCCAGAGATGTCAGCTGAGTGCCTTCACCCGGTCGCTGAGCTCCTGCTCGGACATCGATGACGTCGGGTTGTTCACAAAGTCTGAGGTTCCGTTGGAGTTGATGAACAAGTACGCCGGCTGCCAGGGCACTCCGAACTGCCGCCACAGCGAACCGTCGGCATCATTGAGATTGGTGAAGTGGAGGTTGTAGCGCGAGATGAATCCCTCCATATCTCCCACGGAACCGCGGCCGGAGATGCCGACGAAAGTGACGCGGGGGTTCGCCGCCGATACCGCACTCACATGCGGTCCTTCGCCATTGCAGAACGGGCAATACGCAGCCCAGAACCACAGCACGACCGGCTTGCCTTTGAGGCTGGCCCCGTTGAAGGGTGTGCCCGAGACGGTGGTACCGGTGAAATCGAGTAGGGAATCGGCGCGCGCCGCCGGCGCCCGGACGATGCCGGCCGATATCAACAACAGTGCGACGGCGACCGCAAGGGTCCTCGTCAGTGTCCGAACCTTCTGGGCCCGAAACTTGTTACGTCCCCCGAATTGGATATTCATGCCAAGAACCTCCTGGGACGAGATGTGACTCCCGCAGTGTATGACGGGTGTCTTCGGTTTAGCGGGGGCTTGGACGGGGACGCAGTGAAATTCGACTCAGATCCGCGATCGTGTTGACGTCGGCGCAGTGCATGGCGATGCGCAGCTCGTCGAGGAAGTGTTCGAACCAGGCGATCACGGCCTGCGGCGATTGCACCGCTGGCGCCAGGAGCGGGAGCGCGACGGACACAACGCTCGCTCCCAGCGCGATCGCCTTGGCGGCATCCATGCCGGTGCGTATTCCGCCTGAGCCAATCAGGGGCAGATGCGGCAGCTCGGCATGCACCTCGACGAGGGCCTCAGCCGTCGGGATGCCCCATTCGGCGAGCTCGGGCGAGGCAATGGCGCCGAACCGAACGAACTGCTCGACCCGGGCCCAGGACGTGCCGCCGGCACCCGCGACGTCTATGGCCGCGAGTCGGCATCCGCCGAGGCGCCGCGCGGCGGCCCCGCTGATTCCGTGACCGACCTCCTTGAGCAGCACGGGGAAATCAACCGCATGGGTCAGCTCTGCGAGCCGGTACACCTGGCCAGTGAAATCGGTATCGCCGTCGGGCTGCACGGCCTCTTGCAGCGGATTGGTGTGCACCGCCAGCGCGTCCGCTCCGACCCGCCGCACCAGGTCGGTGAGCTGCGCGGCAGCGGCAATGTTGCCGAGTTGTGCGAGCCCGATGTTGCCAATGAGCAAGATGTCGGGCGCCACCTCGCGCACGGCGAAGGTGTCGGCGCTCGCGGGATCGACCAGCATCACCCGTTGAGAACCGAGCATCATGCCGATGCCCAGCTCTTGGGCGGCGGCCGCGAGGTTGCGATTGATGGTGGCCGAAAGCTTCGCGCCGCCCGTCATGGCGCCGATGAGGACCGGAGCGGCCAATCGCCTGCCCAGGAACTCGGTGGACAGGTCAACCCGGGCCAGGTTGGAGTTCGGCAACGCCATATACGGCAGGTCGAGTCGTTCCAGGCCGGTGGTTCGGGTGACGTACTGCACTGGATCGCTCAGGCAGGCGTCAATGTGGCGCTTCTTGCGTTCCTGTAACAATGCCCTGGTGCCTCTTGAAGTGTGGATCGCCATAGCGATCGTCGCCGTCGTGGTTTTTGCTGCATTGGTTTTCGGACTGGTGCGTTACCGCTCCCGTCGTATCAGCCTGACACGTTCCGACAAAAACACGGGGATCACCGAGGGCGCCACACCGGCCGACCGTTCCGGCGGGTACAGCGCCGGCTCCACCATCACCTTCAGCGAGGGCGGTGCGCAAGCAACCCCCGTGCCCAGCGTGGGCGATGACGCCGAAGTTCCGCGGGACGCGCCCCGGCGCAGTATTTCCAATGTCGAGCTACCTGAGCCGGCCCCGGAACCGGAGCCCGTCGTGGCGCCTGAACCGGTGGCTGAGCCCGAACCGGAACCGGTCACCGAGCCCGAGCCCGCTCCTGAGCCGGAACTGGAGCCCGCGCCGGTACTCGATGAGATCGCGCCGGTGGCGGGACGACTCGATCGGTTGCGGGGGCGGCTGGCCAGCTCGCAGAACGCCGTGGGTCGGGGTCTGCTCGGGTTGCTGGGCGCCGGAGACCTCGATGAGGAATCGTGGGAGGAGGTCGAGGACACCCTGCTGATCGCCGACCTCGGCACCGCAGTCACCACCTCGATCGTGGACAGATTGCGCAGCGAGATGGCGGCACGCAGCGTGCGCACCGAGTCGCAGGCTCGGGCACTGCTGCGCGAGGTACTCATCGACGAGCTGCGGCCGGACCTCGACCGGTCGATCAAGGCGCTGCCACACAACGACAAACCGTCGGTGTTGCTCATCGTCGGGGTGAACGGCACGGGTAAGACCACCACCGTCGGCAAGTTGGCCCGCGTGCTGGTCGCCGATGGACGCCGGGTCGTGCTCGGGGCCGCCGACACCTTCCGTGCGGCCGCGGCCGATCAGCTGCAGGCCTGGGGGCAGCGAGTGGGTGCCCAGGTGGTGCGCGGTGCCGAGGGTGCCGATCCCGCGTCGGTCGCCTTCGACGCCGTCGACGCCGGGATCCGGGAGGGCGCCGACGTCGTGGTGGTCGATACCGCCGGGCGACTGCACACGAAGACCGGTCTCATGGACGAGCTCGGCAAGATCAAACGCGTCGTGGAACGTCGCGCCGAGGTGGACGAGGTGCTACTGGTTCTCGATTCCACCATCGGGCAGAACGGTCTGGCGCAGGCACGTGTGTTCGCTGACGTGGTGGACATCACCGGTGTGGTGCTCACCAAGCTTGACGGAACAGCCAAGGGCGGCATCGTTTTTCACGTGCAGCGCGAACTCGGCGTCCCGGTGAAGCTTGTTGGCCTCGGGGAGGGGCCGGACGATCTCGCCCCGTTCGAGCCGCCTGCCTTCGTTGACGCACTGCTGGGATAGCTCGCCGTTCCTCCCGGGTCGCTTGGGTTGCCCCCGCGAGCGGGAGGTTCCTCCAGCCCGCCCAAACCGGTAACAGACGCGAAACACACGCGCGCCCTCTCGGAAACATCCGCTGCGCACTCTGCATGGGCAGAGTTCAAGCTTCAAGATCCCCGAGAGGAATGCCGCTAGTGGATGGTTTCCCAACAATGGGTGTCCCGAATACTGGGGACACTGCGTGGATGCTGGCCAGCGCCGCGCTGGTGTTATTGATGACACCTGGTCTGGCCTTCTTCTACGGCGGCATGGTCCGCGCGAAGAACGTGCTCAACATGATCATGATGAGCATCAGTGCGATGGGTCTGGTGACGGTGCTCTGGGTGCTTTACGGGTACTCGCTGGCGTTCGGAAACGACGTGTCGGGCCTGTTCGGTAACCCGACGCAATTCTTCGGGCTCAAGGGTCTGATCGGCGGCAATGGGGCCGAGGCGGTGGCGGCCGACCCGGCCAATGCCGTTGATGCGGTCGCTGCGGTCAACATCCCGTTGGTGGGTAGCATTCCGGCCACGGTGTTCGTGGCTTTCCAGTTGATGTTCGCGATCATCACCGTTGCTCTGATCTCCGGTGCGGTGGCCGATCGGTTGAAGTTCGGTTCCTGGCTGCTGTTCGCGGGCCTGTGGGTCACCGTCGTGTACTTCCCGGTGGCGCATTGGGTTTTCGCATTCGATGGCGCGGCCGCCGAGAAGGGCGGTTGGATTGCCAACCAGCTCAAGGCAATCGACTTCGCCGGTGGTACCGCGGTGCATATCAATGCCGGTACCGCGGGTCTGGTGCTGGCGCTGATCTTGGGCAAACGCAAGGGCTGGCCCGGTACGCCGATGCGCCCGCACAATCTGCCGTTCGTGATGCTTGGTGCCGGTCTGCTGTGGTTCGGTTGGTATGGGTTCAACGCCGGGTCGGCAACGAGCTCCAACGGTTTGGCGGGCTCGACGTTTGTGACCACCACCGTGGCCACCGGCGCGGCGATGCTCGGCTGGCTACTCACTGAGCGCATCCGTGATGGGCACGCCACCTCACTGGGTGCGGCCTCGGGAATCGTGGCCGGCCTGGTGGCCATCACGCCGTCGTGCTCCTCGGTGAATGTGCTTGGCGCTCTTGCTATCGGCGTCATCGCCGGCATTCTGTGCGCTTTGGCGGTGGGTTTGAAGTACAAGCTGGGATTTGATGATTCGCTCGACGTTGTCGGTGTGCACCTTGTCGGCGGTATTGTCGGCACCTTGCTCATCGGTTTGTTCGCCGCGCCCCAGACCGGCGCGGCTGTGGCCGGTCTGTTCTATGGCGGTGGACTAGAACAGCTGTGGCGCCAAGCCGTTGGCGCGGGGGCGGTTCTGCTCTATTCGGCGATAGGCACCGCTATCGTTGCTGTCATCGTGAAGTACACCATTGGCCTGCGCATCAGCGACGAGGGAGAGGCGGCAGGCGCCGACGAATCCCAACACGCTGAAGGCGCATACGACTTTGTCGCACTGGGAAGTGGTTCGGTCATCGGCCGCCACAGCAGCGGCAGGGAGGAATGAGGGACATGAAGCTGGTCACCGCGATCGTCAAACCGTTCACGCTGGAAGATGTCAAGACTGGTCTGGAGCAGGCCGGCATCCTCGGCATGACGGTCAGCGAGGTGCAGGGCTACGGCCGGCAGAAGGGTCACACCGAGGTGTACCGCGGCGCCGAGTACTCGGTGGACTTCGTGCCGAAGGTTCGTGTCGAAGTAGTGGTGGACGACAGCGCCGTCGACAAGGTGGTGGAGGTCATCGTGACCGCCGCACGCACCGGCAAGATCGGCGACGGCAAGGTATGGGTGAGCCCGGTTGACTCGGTGGTGCGGGTACGCACCGGCGAGCGGGGGACCGACGCTTTGTAGGGCTAGGGCCCTCTAACCGCTTAGGACGGTAATCACATGGGCGCCGCAACGGACCTCGTGGCCGCCAGGGCGCAGCTGCTCGGTGAGAGCGGCCGGCTCAACGCCGGTGCGATTCGTGAGGCGATGACCGACCTCAATGAGCTGTGGCTGACGACCAAGGCCGCCGAGGTCGGCATCACCGACTCCAGTGGATTCGCCATCGTGGCACTCGGCGGCCTGGGGCGACGCGAGATGCTGCCGCACTCGGATCTGGATCTGGTGCTCCTGCACGACGAGAACATCGCGCCGGAGACTCTCAGTGAGGTCGCCGACGGCTTGTGGTATCCGTTGTGGGACGCCAATATTCGGCTCGATCACAGTGTCCGCACGGTCGCCGACACCTTGCATGTCGCCGGGCAGGAGATGTCAGCGGCGCTGTCGCTGCTCGATGCCAGGCACATCGCCGGGGATGCGCAGCTGTCCAGCCTGATGATCGGCGGCGTCCGCCAGCAATGGCGTTCGCAGATCCGGACTCGACTCGACGAACTGATCGAATACACGCAAGCGCGATGGCGGCGCAGCGGCGAGATCGCACACCGGGCCGAGCCGGATCTGAAGTCCGGCCGCGGCGGTCTGCGTGATGTTCAGCTATTGCGCGCGTTGGCCATTGCTCAGCTCACCGACAGCGGTCTGGCGAAGTCGTTTGACGGCGCACATTCGGTCATCCTGGATGTCCGCACCGAATTACATCGGGTCGCCGGGCGAGAGCGCGATCAGCTGCTGGCTCAGTTCGCCGACGAAATCGGTGCGGCGCTGCGTGTTGGCGATCGGTTCGACCTGGCCAGGATGCTGTCCGACGCGGCCCGCACCATCAGTTACTCGGTGGATGTCGGGCTGCGGGTAGCCGCCAATGCAATTCCACGACGGGGTATTTCGGTGCTGCGGCGCACGGTCCGACGTCCGATCGACGAAGGGGTGGTGGAGCATGCCGGCGAGGTGGTGCTTGCACGTGACGCCCGCCCGGAGCGTGACCCGTCGCTGATCTTGCGTGTGGCAGCGGCGTCGGCGACCACCGGCTTACCGATCTCCGCGTCCACCTTGGGTCGTCTTGCCGAATCCGCTCCCGAACTTCGTGCACCATGGCCTCGGGAGGCGCTCAAGGATCTGCTGGTGCTCCTGGAGGCCGGTCGTCATGCGGTGGCCACCATCGAGGCACTGGATCGAACCGGGTTGTGGGGCAGGCTTTTCCCCGAGTGGGGCCCGGTGCGAGACCTGCCGCCGCGCGATATCGTGCACATCTGGACCGTGGATAGGCATCTGGTCGAGACGGTCGCGCAGGCGAGCGCGTTCACCACCAGAGTCTCTCGACCCGATCTACTGATTCTCGGTGCGCTGGTGCACGACATCGGCAAGGGCCGCGGCGGTGATCACAGCGTCGTCGGCGCGGATCTGGCCGTGCAGATCGGCACCCGGCTGGGTCTGTGGCCCTCCGACGTTGAGCTGCTGTCCAAGATGGTGCGCTATCACCTGCTGCTGCCCAACACCGCGACCCGGCGTGACCTCGCCGACCCGGAAACCATTGAGACCGTGGTCAACACGCTCGGCGGTGATCTACTGCTCCTGGAGCTGCTGCAACAGCTCGCCGAGGCGGACTCGCTGGCTACCGGCCCCGGGGTGTGGGGCGATTGGAAGTCGTCGCTGATCGGGGAGCTGGTGCGCAAATGCCGGATGGTGATGCGCGGTGAACAGCTTCCCGAACCCGATCCTATTGACCCGGAATTACTTTCGTTGGCAACCGATGGGGGAGTACAGGTACGGCTGCTGCCCGCGGGATCGCCCCATATGTACACCGTGAGCATGATCGCGCCCGATCAGCGCGGGCTGCTGTCCAAGGCCGCCGGGGTGCTCTCGCTGAACTCACTGCGCGTGTACTCGGCCTCGGTGGCGAGCCATGCCGGATCGGCCATCAACACTTTCGAGGTTTCACCGCGGTTCGGTTCGCCTCCGGCGGCCGGTCTGCTGCGTCAGCAGCTGATCTCGGCTCTGGACGGCGATACCGACATCATCGCGGCACTCGACGAGCGCGAACGCGAGTCCGCGCAGTTCGGAACCGGCCTCGTGGGGGATGCGACACCTGCGGTCCCCACCAATTACGCGCCCGCGCCGCCGCGCATCCGTTGGTTCGAGCCGGCCGGCAACGCTGATCAGCAGATCGTGGAGATCCGCACCTCCGATGCACCCGGGCTGCTGGCGCGCATCACCGCGACCCTGGAGCGGCACGGCGTGGATATCGCGTGGGCCAGAGTCAACACGCTGGGTTCCTCGGTGGTCGACACCTTCTGTCTGAGCACCGGGCCGGAGCAAGCGGTGCTGGAGGCGGCCATCGCCTCGGTGCTGCCGGCGGCGGCGCCCGAGCCGAAGAAGGCGGCCAGCTAGCTCACACAAGCGGTGTGGCAGTGGTTGGCAGCGCTGAGGATAGTGATGGCAGCAGGTCACAGGGGATTGTCGGGGCATGGCATTTCTTGAGGATCGAAAGTGCGGTGGGCACACGCCGGGCGCGCAGACACGCGTAGAGCTTGTGAAAGACGCCTTCGCCACGATGGCGGAGCTGGATCTCGACGGCTATCTGATGTTCTTCTCGGACGACGTCGAGCACGTGCTCGCACCCGTTCCGAAGATCAAGGGCAAGGAGAATCTCAGACCTGCGTTGGCGCGCGGCTTCCAGGCGTGTGTCTCCGGGCTCACCGTGTCGCCGCTCAGCGTCGTCGAGCAGGGCAACGAAGTGATCAGCGACCGCGTCGACATCGCCAAGCTGGGGCCATTGTGGGTCCGGTTCCGGATCAAGGCCACCATGAAGTTCGTCGATGACAAAGTCGTCTTCTGGCAGGACAGCATCGACTACCTCAGCCTCATAGGGTGGAGCCTGCGCGGTCTCGTCGGCATCCTCATTCCGCGACTGCGCCCGCAACCTCCGGCCGTCGGGTAAGGCGCAGGAGCCGAAGGGGCCGCCAGCTAGGCTGGTCGACGTGTTTGAATCGCTGTCTGACCGGTTGACCGATGCCCTTGCTGGCCTACGGGGTAAGGGACGTCTGTCCGACGCCGATATCGAGGCGACCTGCCGGACCATCCGGCTGGCGCTGCTGGAGGCCGATGTCGCGCTGCCCGTCGTGCGTACCTTCATCGGTCGCATCAAGGAACGCGCCAACGGAGCCGAGGTTTCCGGTGCGCTGAACCCGGCGCAGCAGGTCGTCAAGATCGTCAACGAGGAGCTGATCGGCATCCTCGGCGGGGAAACCCGTCAGCTGGCCTTCGCCAAGACCCCGCCGACCGTTGTCATGCTCGCCGGTCTGCAAGGTGCCGGTAAGACGACCCTTGCCGGTAAACTCGCGAAATGGCTTAAGGGACAAGGGCATACGCCACTTCTCGTGGCCTGCGACCTGCAGCGCCCCGGCGCGGTGAACCAGCTGCAGGTGGTTGGAGAGCGCGCCGGAGTCGCCGTCTACGCACCGCACCCGGGTGCCGCGCCCGGCGGGTTAGAGGTCGGCTCACTTGTCGGCGATCCGGTCGCGGTGGCCCGCGACGGTCTCGCACACGCCAAGGCTCAGCACTTCGATGTGGTGCTCGTCGACACCGCCGGCCGTCTCGGTATCGATGCCGAACTGATGGACCAGGCGGCACGCATCCGTGACGCCGTCGACCCCGACGAGGTGCTCTTCGTCCTCGACGCCATGATCGGTCAGGACGCGGTGAGCACCGCCGAGGCGTTCCGCGCGGGTGTCGGATTCACCGGTGTGGTCTTGACCAAGCTCGACGGCGACGCCCGCGGTGGTGCCGCCCTCTCGGTGCGTGAGATCACCGGCACCCCGATCCTGTTCGCGTCGACCGGCGAAAAGCTGGAGGACTTCGACGTCTTCCACCCCGATCGGATGGCTAGCCGCATCCTGGGCATGGGCGACCTGCTGTCCCTCATCGAGCAGGCCGAACAGCATTTCGATGCCGAACAGTCCCTGGCCGCCGCCGAGAAGATCACCTCGGGAGAGCTCACGCTCGAGGACTTCCTGGAGCAGATGCTCGCGATCCGCAAGATGGGACCCATCGGCAACTTGCTGGGCATGCTGCCCGGCGCCGGCCAGATGAAGGATGCGTTGGCCGCCGTCGACGACAAGCAGCTCGACAGGGTGCAGGCCATCATTCGCGGGATGACACCCGCCGAGCGAACCGACCCGAAGATCATCAACGCCTCGCGGCGACTGCGGATAGCCAACGGTTCCGGGGTCGCGGTCTCGGAGGTCAATCAGCTTGTGGACCGCTTCTTCGAGGCGCGCAAGATGATGGCGTCGATGGCGGGTCGGATGGGTATGGGCGCCATCAGTCGCAAGAGCAACCGCAAGGGCGCCAAGAACGCCAAAAAGGGCAAGAAGGGCTCACGGGGTCCGACACAGCCGAAGATTCGGGGCGGATTCCCGGGGATGCCTCCGGGCATGCCGGCCGGATTCCCCGATCTCTCCGGGATGCCGGAGGGCCTCGGCGAATTGCCACCCGGTCTGGCCGATATCGACATCTCGAAGCTGAAGTTCCCCAAGAACTGAGCCGATGCGCTTGCACCTGCGGGGCCGAACTCTTCCGTCCGAAGAGCAGATCGATCTGTGGGTGTACGACGGCGTCATAAGCCGCGAACCGATCTCGGGTGCCGACACCATCTTCGACGGCGGCTGGCTGCTGCCCGGACTTGTCGACGCGCACTGTCATGTCGGTGTCGGGCCGCACGGCCCCACCTCGCTGGAAGAGGCGGTTACGCAGGCCGAAGCCGAGCGTGATGTGGGCGCACTGCTGTTGCGCGATGCAGGATCCCCGGTGGACACCCGCAGTTTCGACGAGCGAGAAGACCTGCCGCGCATCATCCGCGCGGGCAGGCACCTGGCCAAGCCCAAACGCTACATCCCCGGATTACCCATCGATATCGAGGACGAATCGCAGCTTCCGGAAGCCGTGGCCCTGCAAGCGCGTTGGGGCGACGGCTGGGTGAAGTTGGTGGGGGACTGGATCGATCGCTCCGTCGGCGACCTGGCGCCACTGTGGTCGGACCAGATTCTCGAACAGGCCATTGAGGCCGCGCATGCCCACGGCGCGCGCGTCACCGCGCACGTCTTCGGTGAGGACGCGCTGCCCGGTTTGATTCGCGCCGGGATCGACTGCATCGAGCACGGCACCGGACTCACCGATGACACCATCGCCCTGATGGTCGAGCACGGCACCGCGCTCGTTCCGACCGTCATCAACATCGAGAACTTCCCTGGAATCGCCGACTCCGCGGCGAAGTACCCGGTCTACGCCCAACACATGCGCGACCTGTACGCAGGGCTGCACACGACCTTCGGGAACGCGTATGACGCCGGAGTGCCGATCTACGCGGGCACCGATGCCGGCGGCGGAATTGCACACGGTCGCATCTCCGATGAGGTCGCGGCGCTCACACGCATTGGCATGAGCCCCACCGATGCGCTGGGTGCGGCGTCGTGGCGGGCACGGGAATGGCTGGGGCGGCCGGGACTGGAGCACGGCGCACCCGCCGATCTTGTCGGATATCACGAAGACCCGCGCACCGGTCCGCATGTGCTGTCGCGACCTGATCTCGTCGTGCTGCGCGGTCAGATTCGCTAGAGTTCGGCCATGCGAACCGTGGGGGTTTTGGTGACCGTGTTGGTTCTGTCGGTTGCGATTCCGGCAACTGCTCACGCCGACACTCTCTGCGGGGACTTCAACACGATGGATGACGCCGGAAAGTTGGCGGCGGTTCAGGAAGCGGCCGCGGGTGGCAATGCGGTGGCCCAGATCTCACCCAAGGACGCCGTCGCGCTGGCGATTGCCATGTGCCGGGTGCGCGCGGGCGAAACAGTGCTTCAGGTGCTCAATTCCAAGGCTTAAAGCGAACCGACGGTGACCTGACCGTCGTTGGCGAAGCCCCAGTCGAAGAGGCTGGCGGCTTGATCCCAGTAGGTCGGGCCGCCCTCGTGCACCAGGCCGTACATCATCACCACGACGAGTCGCTTGCCGTCGCGCTCGGCGGCCACAACGTAGGTCTTGCGGGCGATATCGGTGAAGCCCGTCTTACCGCCGATCACTCCCGGATAGCGATACATCAGCTCGTTCTGGTTGTGCAGGACGCGACCGGGGAAGTCGGCCGCCGGCTGGTGGGTGATCTCCGCGAACACCGGATTGGCCAGTGCCGCACGGAAGATGACGGCCAGATCGTGTGGGGTGGTACGCATGTCCATGCCCGGTGCGTCGAGCCCGGAGGGGGAGGCGGTGTGTGTCCCGGTCGCACCGAGCGCCGCTGCCTTCGCGTTCATCTTCTCGACGGCCACCTCGCGGCCGCCCAGCATGTGGGCGAGCGTGTTGGCGGCGTCGTTACCGGATTCCAGCAGCGCGCCCGCGAGCAGATCGTGGGTGGTGTAGACCTGTCCGGCCTTGATACCGACGCAATTGCATTCGGCGTGGGAGTCGGCGGCATCTGCGACCACGGTGGCGTCCAGGGGCAACTCGTCGAGTGCCACCAGGGCCAGGAGAACCTTGATGGTGCTCGCGGGTGCATGCGTGGCGTACGGGTCGCGGGCGGCGAGGATCTGGCCGGAGTCCAGATCTGCGACCAACCATGCCTGCGCCGGACCCTCAGGTGGCGGTGCAGCCGTATCCGCGTGGGCCAGGCCGGGGATCGTGAGGGCGAGAAACAGGGCGCTGAGCACGGCGAATACGCGGTAGCCAAGGGGCGGCGGCAAGGAAGACATCGGCTCCGACACTAGCGCGGCGAGTATCGGGAACATAACCGGACTGCGGTCCGTTTATGTCATTATGACGAATGAAGTGAAGTTGGGTTTGGACACCTTCGCCGACGTCCCCGCGGGGATGACCAATCCGGAAGCAATCCGTGCCGTGGTGGAGGAAGGGGTGCGTGCCGACGAGGTCGGCGTTGACATCTTTGCCATCGGGGAGCATCACCGCACTGAATTTGTTGGGGAGTCCCCGGAGATGATGCTGGCCGCGATTGCCGCCCGTACCGAGCGGATCACGCTCGCGACCGCCGTCACAGTGCTCAGCACCGACGACCCGGTGCGGGTGTATCAGCGGTTCGCGACCCTCGACGGCATCTCGAATGGCCGTGCTGAGGTCGTGCTCGGTCGGGGATCGTTCACGGATTCCTTTCCGCTGTTCGGATACGACCTGGCCGACTACGACGAACTCTTCGAGGAGAAGTTCGATCTCTTGGCCAAGCTGCTGCCGGGCGATCCGGTGACCTGGTCGGGGAAGCTGCGATCGTCGTTGGACGGCGTGGATGTGTTCCCGAAAACAGCCGATGGTCTGCGGGCATGGGTGGGTGTGGGCGGATCGCCGGAATCGGTGGTTCGTAGCGTGCGGTATCGCATACCGATGATCCTGGCGATCATCGGCGGCAATCCCATGCGATTCGAGCCCTACGTGGACCTCTACCGGCGTGCGCAGGACCAGCTCGGAGTCACCGAGCCGATGCCGTTGGGCATTCACAGTCCCGGGCATATCGCCGAATCCGATGAGGAGGCGATCGCGCAGTACTGGCCGGGATTCCGGGAATTGCGCACCACCATCGGGCGTGAACGTGGCTGGCAGCCCCCGCGTTACGAGGAGTATCTGGCCGAAGTGAAGTCCGGCTCGCTGTATGTCGGTTCGCCCGACACCGTGGCGGCCAAGATGGCCAAGACCATTCGCGGTCTCGGTGCTGACCGGTTCAGCATGGTGTACCAGGCCGCGCAGCCAGGGCTGGGCATGCAGAACGTCGAGTTGTACGGCACCGAGGTCATTCCCCGCGTTCGGAAGCTGCTGGCCAGCGACGAGCTTGGAGCCGCCTAAGCGAAGTTGTAGGTGGCCAAGGCCTTTGCAATCACCCGGCCGGCGGCATCGGACACGGTGACCTCGATATGGGAGAGCCGCTTGCCGCGGCGGACCACCTGGCCCACCGCGGTGAGGTCGGCGGCGTCGGCGGCAGCGACGTAATTGACGGTTAACGAAGCCGTTGAGCCACCGAGCTTTTCGGGTACCGCATCGTCGGCCCACGCCGCCGCCATAGCCGCGGTGTCGGCGAGGGTCGCGATCGCGCCGCCGTGCACGGTGTGGCCCATGGTTGCCAGCTGGGGCTTGAATGGCATGTTCAGCACCGCGCGATCGCTGCCGATTTCGGTCAGGGCGATGCCGAGATGCTGACACAGCGGGGAGTTCGGGACGAATTGCGTGATGATTTCGGTCCGAGTGGGCATGCTCACAAGCTATGACATCCGCTTGGACCCTCGACGAAGTTTCCGACCGCCTGCAGATCCAGCAGCTGTTGGTCGATTACGCGACCGCCATCGACACCCGTCAGTTCGACGATCTGGACGAGGTGTTCACGAATGACGCGTACATCGACTACCGCGCGATGGGTGGCGTCGATGGCGACTATCCGGACGTCAAGGCGTGGTTGGCGCAGGTGCTGCCGGCGTTCCCGATGTACGCACACATGCTGGGAAACATCTCGATCCGCTTCGACTCCGAAGGCGGCGCTGAGCGGAGCTCGGCCACCGTGCGCAGCTTGTGTTTCAACCCGATGGTTCCGGGCGGGGACACCGAACAGGTGCTTTTCCTTGGGCTTTGGTACGACGACACGGTGGTGCGGACACGGCACGGCTGGCGGCTGACGCGGCGCGTCGAGACGAAGTGCTTCAACAGGTTGGTCTAGGCCCGCCGGTGAGATTTGGGCAGGTAGGCCATGCTCTGGCACAATGGCAAACCGTCCGTTGCACGGCAGTGTTGATGCTCTTCGCGTAAGCGCTCATCGCCAGCCGTCGGCGGTCAGACCCACGCGAGGCAAAACCGGATCGTGCATGTCCGCACGTATCGCCGAATTGCCGCGTGATACCTCAAGGAGAAGTTGTAGTCATGGCTGTCAAGATCAAGCTCACCCGCCTCGGGAAGATCCGCAACCCGCAGTACCGCATCCAGGTCGCCGATGCGCGCACCCGCCGTGAAGGTCGCGCCATCGAGGTGATCGGCCGGTACCACCCGAAGGAAGAGCCCAGCCTCATCGAGATCGACTCCGAGCGCGCGCAGCACTGGCTGTCCGTTGGCGCGCAGCCGACCGACCCGGTGTTGGCTCTGCTGAAGATCACCGGTGACTGGCAGAAGTTCAAGGGCCTCCCGGGCGCCGAGGGAACCCTGAAGGTCAAGGAGCCCAAGCCCAGCAAGCTGGAGCTGTTCAACGCCGCCCTGGCCGAGGCCGACGGCGCCCCCACTGGCGAGGCCATTCAGCAGAAAAAGAAGAAGGCCCCCAAGAAAGACGAGAAGGCTGAGGCCGCCGATGCCGAGGCTCCGGCCGCGGAAGCCGCCGAGTCTCCTGCCGAATCTGCTGACGCCGCAAGCGAATAGGACCTCGGATGAGTTCTGTCGTGGTCGACGCCGTCGAGCATCTGGTACGAGGAATCGTCGATAACCCCGACGATGTACGCGTTGACCTGGTGACGAATCGTCGCGGCCGCACGGTAGAGGTTCACGTCCACCCCGACGATCTCGGAAAGGTGATCGGTCGGGGCGGGCGTACCGCCACTGCGCTGCGCACCCTGGTCGCGGGTGTTGGTGGCCGCGGCATCCGGGTCGACGTGGTGGATACAGACCGGTAGCTCCGATGGAGCTTGTGGTCGGGCGTATCGCCAAGGCGCACGGCGTCACCGGCGAATTGGCGGTGGAGATCCGCACCGACGATCCAGACGAACGTTTCGCCGCCGGTTCGGTGCTGAACGGTCGACTGCCCCGTGGTGGCGGCAGCCGTGAGTTTGTCATCGAATCGGTGCGTGAGCACAGCGGGCGGCTGCTGATCAGATTTACCGGAGTGTCTGATCGTGACGCGGCAGATGCGTTGCGCGGCACCCTTTTCACGGTGAACACCGCCGATCTGCCTGCCATCGAGGATCCCGATGAGTTCTACGACCATCAGCTCGAGGGGCTTACGGTGCGGACTCAGGACGGTACGGACATCGGGACCGTTTCTGAGGTGTTGCACACCCCAGGTGGTGAGCTCCTTTCGGTGAAGCCTCCGAGCAGCGACAAGCAGCCCGAGATTCTCGTGCCGTTCGTCTCCGCGATCGTCACGTCGATCTCCCTGGCGGACAAGGTGATCGTGATCGATCCGCCAGAAGGCCTGTTGGACCTGTCGTGAGAAGCCCGGCATGAAGATAGACGTCATCACGATCTTCCCGGACTATCTGCAGCCAGTGCGGCAGTCCTTGCCTGGCAAGGCCATCGACGCAGGGCTGGTTGATGTCGCCGTGCACGATCTGCGGCGCTGGACACATGACGTGCATAAGTCGGTCGATGATTCGCCTTATGGCGGTGGGCCCGGCATGGTGATGAAGCCGACCGTCTGGGGTGATGCGCTGGATGAGATCTGCACACCGGAAACGCTTTTGGTGGTGCCGACGCCGGCCGGATATCCCTTCACGCAGGAGACCGCCCGGCACTGGTCCACCGAAGACCATCTGGTGATCGCGTGTGGACGCTATGAGGGAATCGATCAGCGGGTTGCCGACGACGCCGCGACCCGGATGCGGGTGCGCGAGGTGTCGATCGGGGATTACGTGCTCAATGGCGGGGAATCAGCAGCGCTGGTGATCATCGAGGCGGTACTGCGGCTGGTTCCCGGCGTGCTGGGCAATGCGCTTTCCGCGCAAGAAGATTCACACTCCGACGGGCTCTTGGAGGGGCCGTCATACACCCGGCCGCCGAGTTGGCGGGGGATCGATGTACCGCAGGTGCTGCTCTCTGGTGATCACGCCAAGATTGCGGCCTGGCGGGCCGAACAGTCACGCGATCGGACGGCGCAGCGGCGCCCTGACCTACTCGGCTTCGATTCGTCCGCCGGGGAACATGGCGGCGACGGCCTGAGTTAGCGTGTTGCGCGCCGTCGCATCGTTGGCGGTCTGCAGGGATGACACCACCACGATGAATCGCCGATCGGGGCCCACCACGCCCGTCGAAAGGTGCATCCATGCGGATCCGACACAACACATCCAGCCCTGCTTCACCGCGACGGGCTCACCGGGAATGCCGTCCGGAATCCCGAAACGCTGGGGGTAGCCGTCGATGCCATTGGGCGTCGAGCGGGCAAGGTCGTCCATGATGATGTTCGCGCGCTCGGGAGGTAAGCCCCCCGCGCCGGAGAGCAGCATGTCGTAGTACTGGACCAGGTCGTTGGCGGTGCTGATGGTGTTCCACCACATGCCGTCGGAGGGCACGTTGGTGGAGGCAAGCCCGTACCGCGCGGCGACGCGGGTGATGATCGAGTTTCCGCCGCCGCGCTGCCAGAAGATCTCGGCTGCGCTGTCATCAGAGGACTGCAGCATCCGGTCAAAGGAGATGCGATCTGCGGGTGTCAGGGTGACGTCGCCAGTCGATTCCCTCATCAGCAGGTCGTCGGCGATGAACAGCTTTGCCACCGAGGCGATGGCAATGGTGCTGTTGTTGCCGTTGGAGACCACGGCGCCGGAAGCGCGATCCTTGATCACCGCGGTGAGCACGGCGCCGGCGCTCTTGGCCTGGGCGGTTGCCGCAGTGGTGCGCTCGGGCAGGGTCTCGAAGGAAGGGGGGCTTTCCACCTCGAAGACCGGCGCCGGTTCGGCGGGGGCGCTCACGACCGCCAGCACCGGGGTGGCCGGATCGCTGCGCACCGATGCCACACATCCCGAGGTCAGCGTGGTCACCGCGGTGAGCGTCAAGCCCACGAAGAGGTGCTGGCCGCGCATCACGTAGACCCCCTATGCGGTCAGACTCTGATTTTGTTACCTGTGTGGCAGGTGTTCCGGTCTCGGTAGCTTACTAGTACTGTCTGGATAGTCGCTGCCCAAGGGGTGCTCGGGTGGGCGATTTCACTGGAAGGGCCCCTGTCTGGCACAATTGACTAGCTGTCTGCTGCCGCTTGGCCACAACCCAGACAGAACTAAGCAATTACTGATCGGCCGAGGTGCATGCCCCGTATGCGACCCGGCCGCGCGATTGAGTCGAGAGACCAAGAGGGAAGTACACCGATGAACACGTTGGACTTTGTCGATCAGGCTTCGCTGCGCCAGGATGTGCCTGACTTCCGTCCCGGCGACACCGTCAACGTGCACGTCAAGGTGATCGAGGGCTCCAAGGAGCGCATCCAGGTCTTCAAGGGTGCCGTGCTGCGCCGCACCGGCGGTGGCGTGAGCGCCACCTTCACCGTCCGCAAGGAGAGCTACGGCGTCGGCGTCGAGCGCACCTTCCCGGTGCACTCCCCGAACATCGACCACGTCGAGATCGTCACCCGTGGTGCGGTCCGTCGCGCCAAGCTGTACTACCTGCGTGAGCTGCGCGGCAAGAAGGCCAAGATCAAGGAGAAGCGCTGACCGAGTCGGGACACGTCCCGACCCCGGTAGAGGACGTCCATAGTGTCCTATGACGTCTACTTTGTACGTCAGCATCCTCCTGAAGGCTACGAGGACGTTTCGGAGAACGAACATCCGCTGAAGGATTCGCCGGATCTGCGTTCCCGGCTCATTTCCGATATGAATACCCCCGACGTGTTCGAGGGGTCGGACGGCAAGTGGGAGCTCACCGACTCGATCACCACCGCGCAGGTGAATTACGCACCTGACGGCGTAGGTATGGGTGTTTCCTATGGCGCGGCAACATCGTCGGATTTCGACTCACGCATCGAGCATCTGATGCGGTTGGCGAAAATCATCGAAGAAGAGACCGGGCTGAGTGCATGGGATCCGCAGGCCGAGAAGCTTTTCTCCGATGTGACCTTGGATGAGTCCCGGGCGGCGTTCGGGCAGTTCGAGACCGTTCGCGACGATACCGAGAAGCAGCACGCCGGGGACTCGGCGGAAGCCTCCAAAGACGAATCCGATGACGAAGACAGCGGCTCCGGCATGCTCAAAGAGGTCGGCGTTCTGCTGCTGATCGCCCTGGTGCTCTACTGCATTACGCAGAACTTCATCGCCCGCCCGTATCTCATTCCATCGGAGTCGATGGAGCCGACTTTGCACGGCTGCCGTGGTTGCACCGGCGATCGGATCATGGTCGACAAGGTGGTGTTCCGATTCTCGAATCCAGAGCCCGGTGACGTTGTGGTGTTCAAGGGCCCGTCCGAGTGGAACGGCAATTATCGGTCGATCCGGTCAGACAACACAGCCGTCCGATACCTGCAGAACGCCCTGTCCTTCATCGGTGTGGTCCCCCCCGACGAGAACGACCTGGTGAAACGGGTCATCGCTACCGGGGGACAGACCGTGGAATGCCGCTGGGACACGGGCCTGACGGTTGACGGCAAGAAACTCAACGAGCCGTATCTGGATCCGGAGACCATCGGTCCCGGCAGCGACATCGACCCCACCAACGCCTGCTGGAGTTTCCAGTTCGGCCCCGTCAAGGTGCCGGAGGGCAAGCTGTGGATGATGGGGGACAACCGGACGCACAGTGGAGACTCGCGTGCGCACTGCCAGAGTCTCGAACGAGATGCCAGGCCAGGGATGGATGAACGTCAGCGGGTCTACTGCACCGGAGACCCGAACATCGGCACCGTGCCCGTGGATAACGTCATCGGCAAGGCGCGATTCATCGCTTGGCCACCCGGACGGTGGGGCGGCGTCACATCGGTGAATCCCCAGACGTAGCCCTAGCGGTATGACTACCAGCTGGCCGCCACGCACGGTGATTCGCAAGGCATCCGGATTGCGCACCCTCGAATTGACGCTCGACCGAGTGGGTTTGGGGCCGGTCGCTGGTGTCGACGAGGCAGGACGTGGGGCCTGTGCGGGGCCGTTGGTGATAGCCGCCTGCGTGCTGGGCTCAAGTCAACGGAAAAGCCTTGCTGCGCTCGATGACTCGAAGAAACTCAGCGAGAAGATGCGCGAGACGTTGTTTCCCCTCATCTGCCGGTATGCCGAGGCATATCACGTGGTGTCGGTGCCGGCCGAAGAGGTGGACCGCATTGGTGTGCATGTGGCCAACATCGAGGGAATGCGCCGCGCGGTCGCAGGTCTGGGCCGCAAGCCGGGTTACGTGCTGACCGACGGATTCCGGGTGCCGGGATTGCCGGTGCCCTCTCTGCCCGTAATCGGCGGTGACGCCTCGGCGGCGTGCATCGCTGCGGCCAGTGTGTTGGCGAAGGTGAGCCGGGACCGGGTGATGGTGGCCATGGACGCCGATCACCCCGGATACGGATTCGCGGTGCACAAGGGGTACAGCACGGCGGTCCATACCGAGGCGTTGCAGCGTCTGGGGCCGTCAGTTCAGCATCGACAGTCGTTCGTGAACGTGCGCAATGCGGCGCAGGGAAAGTTCGTTGATGAGCCGCTTGCGCGAAGAGAATCGAGCACAGGGGGGATAATGGAAAGTCTATGAGCGCTGAAGACCTCGAAAAGTACGAAACCGAGATGGAACTCTCGCTGTATCGCGAGTACAAGGACATCGTCGGGCAGTTCAGCTACGTCGTGGAGACCGAGCGACGGTTTTACCTGGCCAATAGCGTCGAGGTGATTCCGCGGAACACCGACTCCGAGGTGTACTTCGAGCTGCGGCTTTCCGATGCCTGGGTGTGGGACTTGTTCCGGCCGGCGCGCTTCGTCAAACACGTGCGCGTGATCACCTTCAAGGACGTCAACATTGAAGAGGTCGACAAACCAGAGCTGCGCCTACCGGAGTAGATCTCCGATAGACGCAGCTCGGCCGAACGTGATTTACGGGATGCTGACGCAACCGACGTTGTCGACGCATCCACTGCCGCCACCCGGGCCGCCGTGACCGCCGCCGACGCCGGGGATATTGCCTCCGCCGCCCTCGGGTCCGCCACCACCGGTGGGACCGCCCGGGATGCTGCCGCTCCCGCCTCCGGGTCCGCCGCCTCCGGTCGGGCCGCCGGGGATGGCGCCGGATCCGCCCTCTGGTCCGCCGCTACCGGTCGGGCCGGGTGCCGGGGTGCCTTCCGGTGCGCCGCTGGGCGCGGGGACGGTCGTCGTGGTGGTTGTCGTAGTGGTCGTCGTCGTACTGCTGCTTGTCGGTCCGTTGTCGGTGCTGGCGCCGCATCCGGCCAGTGCTGTGCCGAGCACGATGGCACATCCGGCAAAGACCTTGGTGGGCTTAACTGTTCGTGTTCTCATCCGGTACTTCCGATCTAGATGTGGGGGGCCTCTTTGATCTTGCTGTTCTCGTTGCCGAGCGTCTTGCAGTAGGCCAAGGCGGACGTCCGTGCTGCAGTGGACTGCAGACCGGTGGGGTCTTGTTGGTTCTCGTCCTTCAGCATCTTGATGACGGCCTCGTTCTGCGTGCTCTCATCCTGGGTGAGGTACTCCTTGCACGTGGTGTCACCACCTTGGTTGATCACGCTGGAACAGCCCGCCAGCGAGATGGTCGCAGTCATGCCGACGGCTACTGCAAGCTTCTTAGATATGGACGAAATCACTAAGGCCCCTTCGGTTGTGGACTGCTGGAATCTCTTGTCACTCATCGCCGGCCGCTGACGAGACGCACGAGAAACAAGAGAATGCATGCGCCCGCCAGTGCGGTGACGAAGGTCAGAACCCAGCCGAAGCCATAGGTGCCGACGTCGAGCAGGTTCAGGAGGAATCCGCCTAGCAGCCCGCCCACGATCCCCACCACGATGTTGAGCAGGAGCCCTTGCTGGCCGTCGGTGCCCATGATCTTGCTGGCCACCCAGCCGGCGATTCCGCCGATGACGATCCATCCGATCCAGCCGATGCCAAAGCCAAGGTGGGCTGCCGCAACATCAGCGGCCATAGGTGAAATCATTTGTGGTTTCCTGATTCTCGTTGGAGTGGGGGCGGGCTGCTATGACGATCTGTGCTACTTCTCGGCGTCTTCGCGAGCCTGGTGCACGGCAGCCTCGGCGCGCGCCTTTTCTGCCTCGGCTTCCTTGGCGGCTACCTCACGCTGGGCCTCGGCCTTGTCCTGCTGTGCCTGGCCTTCGCGCTCCAGTGACTCGTCGTCCGTGAGCTTGCCGAAGGCCTCCTTGGCCTTGCCCTTGACGTCCTCGACGACGCCCTTGATGCCGGCCTCGATACCGCTGTCCCTGTTGTCATCGCTCATGTGTCCGCTCCTTTTCAGCGCGTGTGCGGTGCAACCGCTCGATGTCACCTCGTCGTGAGGTGACAAATCCACCGTAGCAAGGGTTGTGTACTACGTAAACTACTTTGTAAACAAATAGGTGCTGGCCAGGCGTTTAGCTGGCAGAGGTACCGTCGTGTGGACGGCGAAGCCGCCACGGCGACGCCGTCATTGCCTGAGCCCAGAAATGCACAGTGGGAGTGACGGACGCAGTGGAAGAGACGGAAAACCGAACAAGTGCAGGTAACCCCGAGGGGCGCCGGCCACGATCGCTGACGCGTGCTGAGATCCTGGATACCGCGATCGGCCTGGTAGACCGTGACGGGTTGGATCAGCTGACCATGCGGCGGCTTGGTTCCGCCTGCGGTGTCGAGGCGATGGCCTTGTACCGCCACGTCCACGGCCGCCAGGACCTGCTCGGTGGAATTGTCGACCACTTGGTCGAGAGGCTCTACGACGACCAACTCGCCGCGCGTCGGCAAGAAGATGGTTGGCAGGACTATCTCGTCAGACTTGCGCACGGGGTGCGCGCGATTGCGATCGAGCATCCGCATCTTTTCCCGACGTTGGCGACTCGGCCACCGGAGGCTCCGTGGGTCCGGCCACCGCTGCGGAGCATGAAGTGGATGGAGACCTTCTTGGACACACTGATCTCCTACGGCTTCGACGATCGCGGTGCGGTGACCGCCTATCGCGCGTACACCACATTCCTGCTGGGCCAGCTCCTGCTGGAGGTGTCAGCGCGCGGAGTCTCGTTGAGCCCGGTGGAGGACGAGCTGCCCGAGAAGACGCTGCGGAGTTTGTCGAACTATCCGAACCTGCAACGGATGCAGAAGCAGCTCAGCGAGGATCACAGCGCGACAGAGTTCGAAGAGGCACTCGAATCGCTGCTCGATCGGCTTGAGGGCAACGCACCGCGCTAGGTCGTGGTGGCATTTCCTTGCTGCTATCTGTCTAGACCTGACAGATTCTGGGCACTGTGATGGGAATTACTGTCCAGCGGAACATCGTTCGAGTTGCGAATGTGGTGTGCGTGGCCCATTCTCTGCCGATGGGCATTTTGCTGATGAGGGCGATGGCGATGATCGCACCGGTGATTGTCGTTGCCCTGCCGGTGGACTCACCAGGTGCGGTCGTGTCCGAGCCGCAGGCGCACTGTGCGCCGTCGAAGTCGAGTAGCGCTGTCTGCACCGCGAGGGACGATGTCGAGATCAAGTCAGCTCCCAACTCGAAGGACCTGCCGGGGCCCGCGTCGGGTGCGATTGGCAAGGTTGCGCCGGTGGTTCATCCGGTCAAGATGTGGGGTTAGTGCGCTAACGCAGTAGGCGCTCGACCATGCGCTGAATGTATTGCTCTAGTTCGACGATGCTGGCCTTGTGATACGCCTGATCTGGCGCGGTCACGGCCGGATCCTGTGGATGAATGCCGGAATGTGGATAGCCCTCATCCCTGAGGTACCTCGGCTGCGCCCGTGTCGGTACCTGTGCGGATGGTGACGACATGACAACCACCACACGCGCACAGATCGGTAGCCGCGGAGAGGATCTGGCCGCTGAATACCTGAGCGGCGACGGGTTCACGATCCTCGATCGCAATTGGCGGTGCAGGTACGGAGAGCTCGACATCATCGCGACCGAGGGCGAGGTGTTGGTCTTTGTCGAGGTGAAGACCCGCACCGGCCGCGCGTTCGGGACGCCCGCAGAGGCGGTGACGCACACCAAGTTGCGTAGGCTGCGGAGGCTTGCGGGCATCTGGCTGGCTGCCCAGGGCGGTTCGTGGCAGGCCGTGCGTATCGATGTCATCGAGATCCGCTTGAGCGGACCCGTGCCCGAGATCACCCACATTCACGGGGTGGGCTGAGATGGCACTGGGGAGAGCGTATTCCGTTGCGGTCAAGGCGGTAACCGGACAGACGGTGGAGATCGAGGCCGACATCAGCGCGGGACTCCCCGGAGTACACCTTGTCGGGCTGCCCGATGCCGCCTTACAGGAATCTCGTGATCGTGTACGTGCGGCGATCACCAACTGCGGGTTCACGTGGCCGGCATCGCGTCTGACCTTGGCCTTGTCACCGGCGACATTGCCGAAGATGGGTTCGGTGTACGACCTCGCTCTCGCCACCGCCGTGTTGTCGGCTAGTAAGGCGATCCCGCCGACAAGGTTGGAAAAGACACTGCTCCTAGGGGAGTTGGCCCTTGATGGGCGGGTGCGCCCGATCCGCGGTGTACTCCCGGCGGTGCTGGCGGCCAAACGTGACGGGTGGCCGACCGTGGTGGTACCCGAGGCGAATCTGGGGGAGGCGGGGCTGGTCGACGGTATCGAGGTGTTGGGTGCCCAGACCTTGCGGCAACTGACGGCCTGGCTGTGTTCCGACGGTGAGCTGGACCCAGTAGTGCGGTTGGACGTGCAATGCGAGAACGACATTCCGGACATGGCGGATGTGGTCGGGCATGGTGATGCGCGATTCGCGGTCGAGGTGGCGGCGGCGGGCGCACATCACCTCATGCTGACCGGACCGCCCGGAATCGGTAAAACCATGCTGGCGCAACGCCTGCCGGGTCTGCTGCCGCCGCTGACGGACGGTGAGGCGCTCGAGGTCACGGCCATCCACTCGGTGGCGGGCCTGTTGACGGCACAGCAGCCGTTGATCACCCGACCCCCATTCGTGGCGCCGCACCACACCTCGAGTGTCGCCGCGCTCGTCGGCGGCGGCTCCGGCACGGCCAAACCTGGCGCTGTAAGCCGAGCCCATCGCGGGGTGCTGTTCCTCGACGAATGTGCTGAACTCTCGACCCCTGCGCTGGAGGCGTTGCGTACGCCGTTGGAGGATGGGGAGATTCGGTTGGCGCGACGTGACGGTGTCGTCGCGTACCCGGCCCGCTTTCAGCTGGTGCTGGCAGCCAATCCATGCCCCTGTGCACCGGCGAATCCACGGGATTGCACGTGTCCGTCGTCGGTGCGTCGTCGGTACCTGGGAAAGTTGTCGGGGCCACTTCTTGATCGGGTGGATCTTCGGGTAAGGATGCACCCGGTCAGTCAAACCGCTCTCAACGAAGCCGCTGAGGGCACGGCGCTGGTGCGTGAGCGCGTGGTCCTGGCCCGCGAACGCGCAGCGAGCCGTTGGTCGGAGTACGGATTTCGCGTGAACGCCGATGCTCCGGGCCCGCTGTTGCGCAAGGAGTTCCGGCCGTCGCGGACGGTCATGGAGCCCCTTCGTAACGCCATGGAACGCGGGCTCATTAGCGTTCGGGCTTTGGATCGTTGCCTACGTGTCGCGTGGACTCTCGCCGATCTTGCCGGGCGTGATCTGCCGGGCGCCGACGATGTGAAGCTCGCGTTGACCTTCCGCGATAAGCGATGAGCGGCGACCCGGCCGATTGGGCCTACTTGTCACGTGTGGCTGAGGCACCCAGTGCGGAACTCGAGGCCATGGTGTCGGTGTTCGGCGCACACGAGACCGCCGAACGCGTCCGGCGCTTGGATGTACCGGACCGGGTGCGGGCCATCGTGCGGGCCCGGCACGATATCGACCGCAGTCGCGAGGATCTGCAGATCTTGTGTCGCCTTGGTGGGCGTCTCGTGACACCCGATGACCCGGAATGGCCGCAGTGGCAGTTCCAGAGTTTCGCCATGGTCGACACGAAGCGGATGCCGAGTGGTCGAGCACCGCTCGCACTCTGGGTGATTGGTGAGCACTCCCTGCCAGAGGTTGCGTCCCGGGCCGCGGCACTCGTGGGTACGCGTGCCTGTACAGGCTATGGCGAACATGTGACAGCCGAACTCGCGACGGGTCTGGTGGCCCGTGACGTAGCAGTGGTCTCCGGTGGCGCGTTCGGGATCGACGGCGTCGCGCATAGGGCGACACTGGCGTGCGAGGGCATCACCATCGCAGTACTCGCGGGAGGTGTGGACGTACCCTATCCAGCCGGTCACTCTGGGCTGCTCTACCGAATTGCCCGCCACGGAATGGTGATCAGCGAGTACCCGCCGGGCGTGCGGCCCGCGCGATACCGATTTCTCACCCGAAATCGGTTGGTGGCGGCGCTCTCCGGCGCGACTGTGGTGGTCGAGGCCGGCATACGCAGCGGAGCCGCCAATACCGCCGCCTGGGCGCGTGGGCTTGGGCGGCCTGTTGGTGCGGTACCCGGCCCAATCACCTCGGTTGCGTCGGCGGGTACGCATATTGAGATAGCCGAGCGTGGCGCGCGGCTCATTGGCTGCGCCCAGGACGTGATCGAGTTGGCGGGTCGATTGGGCGAGTTCGCGCCTGTCCCGGAAAGGCCCACCAATGTCGTCGACGGGCTCGGTGAGGACGAGCAGCGTGTCTACGAGGCGCTGCCCGGCCGTGGTTGCGCCTCAGTCCAACAGCTGGTCGTCGAATCGGGGTTGAGCACCAGCCGAGTTCAGGGTGCGTTGGCGATCCTGGAACTCGAGGACTTGGTGACGGACGCGGACGGTGACTGGAAGATCACTCGCCGTGGCAGGAGGCGGCAGCGCTGAGGCTAGGTGGACATATCGGCGATGTTCTGGCGCAATGAGCGCGGCGGACGCGCCGCCGACCGGCGTTGTCTGACAAACGGAAGCTACGCGCTGTACACCGCTCCGTCGTGCGAGGTTTCAACCTCCACATACCCGGCGGCGCGACGCTACAGTTGAGGGTGCCCGGCAGATTGATTCGAGTACAGCCCACGACCCCCCGGTGGACTGCACCCCGTCACTCTGCCGGGCGCTCTCATTCCCCAATAGGCGCCACCGGCAGGAGGCGAGCACCGGCTAGGTGCGCTTGGCGAGACGTAGCTGCAGGTCCGAGGGCTTGAGAGTGAGCGTTTCTGCGACCTGCAGCTTGTAGCCGGGACGTGATTCAAGGTCGAACTGATGAAGGATAGCCGCGAGTGCGATCACGATCTCGTGCTGGGCGAATTGGCGGCCGATGCACTGACGCACTCCGACCCCGAATGGGCGATAGATATGCGCACCCAGCTTGCGACGGTTCTCTGTGGTCATTCGGTCGGGATCGAACAGGTCAGCATCAGGCCCCCAGGACGGGTCGGTGTGCGCGGCCACCAGATTCACGAACACCCAGCCGTCCTTTTTGAAGGCGTACCGTCCGCCGCCGATAGTCGTGTCCTGCTTGGCCTGCCGAAAATAGCCCGGGGCGACCGGCCACAGACGCAGAGTCTCCTCGACGACTAGACGCAGGTAGCGCAGCTTGGCGATCTGGTCGAACTGGAAATCAGGGAACGTGCGCCCGGGCCACGCCTGGTCGACCTCAGTGCGGACCTTGTCGGCAATGTCGGGGTGGACGGACAGGAAGTGCAACGCGAATGCGATTGCGTTGGCCGAGGTTTCACTACCGGCGACTAGGAAGGTGATGATCTGGTTGCCGATGTTGTTGTTGTCGAGTGTCTCACCGGTGACCGGATCGGTGGAGGTGAGCATGATGTCGAGCATGTCGGGAGTCTGTCCGATACGGGGCTGGTCGCGGCGGGCAGCGATGATCTTGTCGACTTCTGCACGGATGAATTTCTTGTCGGCATCATGCGACCGACGACGACGACTGCCGAAGAGCTGTTCGTAGAACGGGATAGAGTCGGTACGTCGGTTGGCGTACTGCAATTCACGCAAAACCGCTGTGATGAAGGGGTTTTCACTGGAGTCGCGCAGGTTGTTGAAGGTGTATCCAAACCCTGCGCGGCTGATGATTTCGATGGTGAGCCGGTTGGCTTCGTCGGGGATATTGATCCACATTTTGTTGCCGGCGTGGGTGCCCCATGCGGTGACGAGTTCGTGAACGGTGTCGACGATGCTGGCGTGGTAGTTGGTCATCGCCTCTTTGGTGAAGGCGGGGACGAGGATGTCGTGGGCTTTTCGCCAGTTCTCTTCGGTGTTGTAAGCGGTGAACATGCCGTCGCCGGCAAGGCTGCGCACCTTGTGCAGTGTCGGGCCGACGTTCTTCTCCCAGTACTGCTCGTTGTTGATCTCCTCGATCAACTCTGGGCCAGACACCACGACGACGGGGAAGTCGCCGATACGCTGCTCGAAAATACCGTTGTGGCGGCGCCCCTCACGGGTGAGGCCCTGCACAGGTCTGGCGAAGTCAACGCTGAGCAGATCCCCGACGACCCAAAGCCGTCCCTTCGGATGAGGGAACGATTGAGCAGGTTGCGAGCCAGTACGAGTTTCAGTCATCGTTGTCCGCTTTCGCATTCAGGAGTCTTCGGGGTTGGCTGGGCAGCGGCCAGCTGCGAGATGTAGGCCCGTGATGTCGGCCACCAGCGCGCCAAGGCCAACAACTCGGCGGCGTCTTCGACAAGGTTCGTCGACTCGGACCGCACGATCTGTGGGGCATCGGGGGAGGCAGGCGCGCCGGATTCCTTGCCGAGCACCGCGGCGGCGAGCTGTAGGGCGTAGATGGCGCCGGTGCGGGCGCTATCAGGGACGGCGTGCTTCTGAATGAACCGCTCCTGGGCCTCGGGGGAGATGTCGGCGTAGTAGGGACGCAGCTGCAGGATTGCATCGCGGATCTGGATGGTCGTCTGGTGCAACTTCAACTCAGTGTTCGCCCGCCGCGACTGGGTGTGCTCGATCTTGAATATCGCGTCGGGCAGCGCTGTCGTCATGTCTGACCGCAGAGCTTGCAACTGTCGCCAATCCCGACTGTAGGAGTCCCATCCCAGGTAAGTCCCGATCGCCAAGGAGATCGGGATGGCTGAGACAGCCGTGGCGCCGATCGCCTCCCAGAAAAAGATGTAGGCATGCGTCTTGAGTCGGTAGTCCAGCGAGTGAACCCAACCGAGCTCCTCGAAAAGCTCCAGGAGCATCGCGATCAACGTCGTGACCCCGATCGCCGCTCCGATCACGGCAATGGACCCCGCGGTCATAAGTTCGCGGCGCTTCACGCCGGGTCGCCTGAATTCTCGGCTGCTCATTCTGACCATCTGCACACCCAGGGCAACCGGCAATACCGCGTACAGGCCCCAGGCGATGATGTTGTCCCACCCGCCTGAGACCTCCAGCAGCTGACCGTCCACGCGGGCCCGTGTGGTGACAGCGAAGAATGCTGCCGAAAGGATGACAGCAGCAGCACGGTGATAGCGGTGCCGGCGTCGCGTCTCCTCCGGAGACAGCTGCGCCCACAAGGTGATGAACCCCATGAACTCCGCGGCCATGAAGAACACCAACACTAACGACAAGTGCTGGGCCATAGTGATCGTCATCACCGCTGTGCGCGCCAGAAACTCCTCCACGGCATGCTCGCGCAATAGCTGAGCCGTGAGCATGAGCAGCAGCGTGTTGTTGAAGTAGTTCTCCGGCAGTGTGGTGTTGAACCAGCGGTAGCGCACCGCGATTGCCGCCGCCATCGCGGCGATCAGGGGCCACGCGAGCCAACCAGGAACCGACGATGTCATCGTTCGTTGGGGAAGAACACGCTACGCACCACGGGTCGCGGCGCCTTTTTCTCCTGTTCGCGGCCCGCCAACATGATCAAGCTCGCAAAAGTCTCCGCTTCACGCTCCTGCTCGTTGGCGAAGTCTGTGCGTCCCAGAACTGCTCGGATGGTGTCGGCGTTGATATCGGGCAGAACACTACGGAACACCTCGGAGGCCGCTTCTGGCACGGTCTGATCCGTGAGTGCCAGATCGTGGCCTAAGACCATATGCCCAACCTCGTGGCGGACAATCTGATCTATGTGATAAGCCGAGGTGTTCTGGTCATAGAGGATCACGTCGTCATGCGGGCGGACCAACCACAGTCCGCATGGGCTTCCCGCGGCGGTGACAGTATCTGTGCCGATGAGATGTATTGGACGGCCGCGCATTTCAGCAATGTTAGCGATGAACTGGTTCAGATCCCACGGCGTAGGGATTGGCAGCTTCCGGGCTCTTTCGAGCATTTCCTCAGCGGACAGAGTCATGTCACAGACCCTCAGATGAGCCCGAATTGCCAGGCGGCTCTACAGGTGGGAGCTCCTCAAGAGCCCGCAAACCGTCGGCGATCGCCGCGACGTTCACAAGGGCCTGCGGAGACAGTCCGGCAACCCGAGTGGCGATATCGACGACACCCGCATCACGGAAGACTCTCAGCATCTCTAGCTGAGACTTAATCCGTTCGTCAGTGCCAGATTCAATGAGGTAGCTCGCCGGGATACCGAAGTACTCGGCGATCGCTCGAAGCTTGACGACCGAAATATTGGTCTTCTCGCCCGCGCGGATCTGAGACAAGTATTGCGGGGTGATCGATACCTTGGTTAATTCCTCAATGCCCTTGGCCGCGGCATAGTTCGACAGCTGAGCCTTGCTTTTCTTATGCATCGTGTCGAACAACTCATTGACCTTTGCGGCGAGGTCAGAGCCGTCTATCTCGCCGCCGGGGTGTGCGGAACCGCTCATTCCCATCAACCCCCAGTTTCGGTCCAACCGTCCTGACGGAAACTGACATTACAGTACTTCGAATCCCCCGCACCCCCAGCCCATCGTCGACGAGCTGGTCAGTTACATGCTCTGTCAGCTTTGAGTTTCGCCTTGACGCACTGGATGGAAACTGATATTTCTGACTCGGGTGAGCTTCGCGACCACAGTCGGATGGGAGTACGTGGGGTTGTGGGTGCCGGTGGCCGTCGAGGGGTCGACCACCGGTTGTGAAGCGCTACGGCACTGTGCGCGAAGTAGGGAGGAACAGTGCGGGATTCGCAGGATATCCGCTTTAGGTGGCTCGTCCGGCGGCCGTGATGGGTGCGGCCAGCACGGGCTCATCAAAGCAACTATTTGCCGCGTTAGTGAGCCCGGGAGCGGACGTGGGCGGTGACTGGAAGATCACTCACCGTGGCAGGGGGCTGCAGAGCTGAGGCTCGGTGGTCATATCGGCGATGGTCTGGCGCAATGAACGCGGCGGGCTTCCGGTGTGTTCCATGACCCCGGGTGACAGGTACTCGTCGCGATGCTCGGCGATCGCCTGAAAGAGGCTGGCGAGGGCGTCGACGAATGGACTGGGAATCCCCGCCCACCTAGCATTATGGCGCCATTCATCGAGGGATATTGGCACATAAGACAATTCGCGGCCGGTGGCATTACCCACTATCGAGACGGCTTGATCAAAGCTGAGTAATTGGACCGGACACCTCAATGCTGTGGGGCGTGGAGTCCTTGGCAAGCAGCGCATGGACGGCAACATTAGAGATATCTCGGTAGTCGATGAATGGCTCCTTACCGTCACCAACGGGGAGGCGCAGTTCGCCGGTCGCATCGAGCTGCCGTGAGAACAGGCCGGCAATGAAGTTCTGGCTGAACCAGGACTGTCGGACAAACGTCGTGTCAAGTGATGATTCGGCGAAGGCATCCTCGGCGCCGTCAGCGATGCCGTCACCGCTGGCACCCGGATTGCGGGCGGTGAGTATCACTACACTTTCGATCCCCGAAGACGACACCGCCCCAAGGAATCCCGTCCAGTCAAAACGCTGTTCGGGTAACACAACGTAGATGCGACGGACACCAGTGAGGACGCGTGCCCATGTTCTCTCGTCATCCCAGTCGAACATCCATTGGGACCGTCGGGAGGCCCTCCGAACTACGCAGCCTCGCGCCTCAAGCATGTCTGCGACTCCGCGCCCAGTCTGCCCCGAGCTACCCAGCACGACAATCGGGCCGGTTGGTTGGCTGTCAAAGTTCATGCTGGGCTGGCCAGGTGGCGCGCAAAGACAGCGTGCGCATTGGCGGTGGTACTGCGTGCCAGATCCATGGAGTAGACGACATCGGCGTTCTCACCGGCATAGAACTCGTCCTGCAGGGGAAAGTCGCTGCCGAACAGCAGTTGGTCAGCGGATATCAACGAACGCAAGGCTTCCAGGTTCCCCGGTGCCGCCGACATCGCCAGATCGAAGTACAGGTGACCAATGCTGGCCATCAGGTCTATTGGGGGTCTGGCGGCCAGCGCCGGATCCACGCTGCATCGCAGGCTCAACCGATGTAGGAGTATCGGCAACGCACCCCCGGCGTGGGTGAAAATCAGCTTGAGGTTGCAAAACCGATCGAGCCTTCCGCTGAACAGAAAGCTTGCGACGGCCCTTGCCGTTTCGATGGGGAATTCGAGGATTGAAGCCGGAAGGCCAAAATTGGGGACCCCACCCGGGCCCACCACAGGGTGGATGAACACCGGAACCTGCTGTGCCTCAAGGTACTCCCAGAGGGGGTCTAGATCCGATGAGCCCAGGTATTGCCCCGCAGTGCTGGTGTACAGGCCCACACCGGCGAGCTGCATATCCTCAATCGCAGTCACGGCTGCCGCACGGGCGGTGTCGGCAGAGTCGAGCGGGATCATCGCGAACGCCCCGAACCGGCCGGTCGATTCGCTCGACAACGTGGACAGCCACGCATTGACGTCATGTGCCAGCGTGATCGCCTCGCGGCCGGTGAGTCCGGCGAATCCCGGTGCCGTGACCGATAGATACGCCTTCTGAATATTGTGAGCGTCCATGAATCGCAGGCTTAGTTCCGGGCTCCAGGCCGGGAACTCCTGCCCGGGTATTGCCTCGGTGATGCCGTGCTGCGCAAGTGCGGCGGTGTACACCACGGGTAGGGCGTGGTGATGGACATCGATAAGCGGGGGATTGCTCATCTGACGGCCACCGCTTCGATTTCGCAGAGCATGTCAGCTGACGCCAGCCTGCTGACCTCTGTCATGACCGATGTCGGTGCCGCGCCCCACTGTTGAAGGCCCTCGGTGACTTCGTCGTAGGCCTCCAGCGCACGTTCCATATCGGTGACATAGATGTGAATCTTGATCACTTGGTTGGTGGGGTAGTTGGCGGTTTTCAGCAGCCCCGCGATGTTCGCGAACGTATTGCGGATTTGGGCGCGCATGTCCTTTTTAGGGAGCTCGCCGGACGATGAGTACCCGGCCTGGCCTGATATGTAGAGAGTGCCTGCCACGGCGCTGGTCTCCACGTATTCGGCGTATCCGGTTCTTCCTTCGTACTTCCACAGCGGCCCATAGTGGATATTGACCATCGATTCCTCTTGTGTGCGTGACATTTTCACTTATCTCTCGTCTCCGTGGAGCTGCAAATCCGGTGGCTCCTTCCATGGTGCAGCGAAGCGGGTTGCCAATGCCATCATCGACTTTGTCTGGCAGCTAGAACGATTTGTTATGAAGTGGCACAGTCTGAGCATTTCCTGTGAATATTTGGGCTTACTCAGCCCTGCGCATCGTCGCACCAGCCAGAAGGTGAAATAGCCTGCGCTGCTGCGCCGTTCGGTGATGGGGGGTATCCGTAGTCCAGCGAGGTGAGGGGCATTCGAGTGTGTTGTGGCGGTGGATGATTGCCAACTGATTGCGGATTGGCGTTGCGGCATCCACTGATTCCAGGCATATTGGACTCGGGTGCTTTCAATGACTGCGACGCCCATCGGAGAGATCTGCCAGGGCTGTCACTGTCGGCTATCGAATCTGCGATCCGACGTATTCGCTTCCAGCAGTCCGTGTCTCGATGCGCAACGGGAAGTGCTCCGATCGCTTCGGAAGTCAACCTATGGTTGAATTAAGTCAACTGTGTGTTGAAGTTCACAGCTATGCTATACCCCGGTAGGGTATGAAGGAAATATGAGATCTGATCCGAAGTCCGCGTGGACGGCACTCAAAGAGGGTAACCAGCGTTTTGTCGGCGGTCTTCCGCAGCATCCGAGTCAGAGCGTGGCGCGTCGGACAGAACTTGCTAACGGCCAGAACCCGCAGGTGATGTTGTTCGGCTGCTCCGATAGTCGGGTCGCCGCGGAGATCATTTTCGATCAGGGCCTAGGCGACATGTTTATCGTGCGCACTGCGGGTCAGGTGATCGACTCGGCGGTGCTGGGGTCCATTGAGTATGCGGTGGCGGTGTTGGGTGTGCCGTTGATCGCGATCCTTGGCCATGATTCCTGTGGCGCCGTGGGTGCCACCGTGCAGGCTCTGGACACCGGTGAGGTGCCGGGCGGGTACATCCGGGATCTGGTGGTGCGGGTCATGCCTTCGATACTGGGTGGTCGTAAGGACGGCCTGACCCGGATTGATGAGTTCGAGGCCCGCCATGTGGAAGAGACGGGCATCAAACTGCTGCAGCGCTCGCAGGTGGTGGCCGATGCCGTCGAGGCCAACACGCTGGCCATCGTGTACCTGACCTACAAACTTGCCGACGGGCTCGTTGTCTTGCACGGCCACGTCGGCGACATCGATAAGCCCTGAGTTGGCCGTCATGAACAGGAAGAGCGGTAGCGGTTCCGTGGCTGTAGAGAACAGATCCCAGGACGACATGGAACTCGATAATCGCAGTGGTGATGCCGCGGCATCCAAATCTGCCGACGCGGTCATAACTCGTGAGGCCGCGATCGGCAGCGAGGCTCGGCTTTCCTGGCTGCTTTCCGGGCTCGCGGGAATGGTCGGTGCGGTCGCCTTCCTGCACAGCGCAGGCTATTTCGTGACATTCATGACCGGAAACACCGAGCGCGCGGTGCTGACATGGTTCAAGGTCACCGACAAACAGCAAGTGGCCGGTGCGGGTCCGATTGCCGCTATCTCGATGATCGGTGCCTTCCTGTTCGGGGTCATGGTGGCGTCCTATTGCAGGCGAAAATTCTGGAAGAATCACCCGCACGGGGCGACCGTACTGACCACTGTGGGTCTCCTCGCTGCTGCGGCGGTCGACTTTTATCAGGACCGGAGTTTCACGGCGAACATCGACGTGCACTTCACACCAATCCTCTTATTGGCCTTCGCGATCGGGGCCTTGAACACGTCGTTCGTGAAGAAGGGCGAGACGGCCATTCCGTTGAGCTATGTCACGGGGACAGTCGTCAAACTGGGCCAGGGTCTCGAGCGGCATCTCTTTGGCAAGGGTTCTGTTTTTGAATGGATCGGGTACGCCATGCTTTACCTGTCCTTCATCCTGGGCGCTGCCATCGGTGGGGGCATAGCCTCGCTCTATAGCGGGTCCAAGGTGATACTCACCGTCGGGTTGATATGCGGTGCAACAACTCTGATCACCTTTTTCCACTCCGACCGAAAGACCATTCTCGGTTGAGTGGTGTGGCGATCCTTGCCGGTTGCATCACCAGATCGATGTTTTCAGAACAGTTGTTCAATCAAAGTAGGGAAGGAAGCACGTCATGGAGCCCGGATTTCAGATTTACGAGCCCCACAAGGCTGAGTCGAACAGTCCCATCGAGCACATGAACGACCTCGCCACCGCGACGATCATTGCGGTCCTGTTCATCGGTTTGGGGATAGCCAAGTTCGGGCCTCTCTGGCTCGTCAACTACTGACGATTGCGTTGGTAAGCACTGTCTCCTCTGTTGAGGCCGTGGGTGATCCGCTGTGGAGCTGAGGCAGCTCGAGTACTTTCGCGCGGTGGCCGACCACGCGAGCTTCACGCGCGCCGCCGAAGCTCTGCACGTCGCCCAACCATGGGTGAGCGCTCAGGTCCGGCGATTGGAACGCGAACTCGGCCACGAGCTGTTCGATCGTTCGAGTAGGGCGCTCAATCTGACCGAGTTCGGCAAGGCGTTGCGACCGCTCGCCGAAATGGCACTGGAGACCGTCGACAAGATTCGGTTGGCCGCCGACTCCATGGCAGGAGAGCTGTGCGGGCGTTTGGCAATAGGGGCGGTGGCTCACCCGCTGCCTCTGCTTGCGGACGCTTTGGCTGCGTTCCATCTGATTCACCCCGCGGTATCAATCACCCTGACCGAAGCAAGATCTGACCAACTCATCGCGGCGGTGCTCGAACGCCAACTCGATATGGCTGTGGTCGGGCGGGCCGCGACGTTGCCCCCGCAGCTGTGCGAGCAGCTCCTCGCCCCGCAGAACATCGTGGCGATAGTCCATGGCGACGACCCTCTCGCGGGCCGCGCGTCGATCACTGTCGAGGACCTGCGGGACCGTGCGCTCATCAGTCATCCGCAGGGGTCCGGGATTCGGACAATCCTCGATCGGGCCTGCATGGCAGCGGGATTCGTACCACACATCGCTTTTGAGACGAGCTCAGTGGACATGATGGGCCACCTGGTCACTCGGGACCTCGGCGTCGCCGTAGCTCCCGGGCTTTCACCCGACCGTCTGGACCGAATCCGACAGATTGACATATCTGATCGGGTGATGCGAGGGCGCCTCGCACTTGTGTGGAGGGTAAAGGGTGCGACGCTGGAAGCGGAGGCCTTCGCCGCATATGTCAGCGAATTATGCGGCGCCGAGGGCAATCTCGTGGGCGCGCCGTAGTCGCTGCTCGGCCGTCGATCAGCCGTACCACTCGAACGCGACGAACACCGCAAGTACGATCAGGATCACGTTGACGGGAGTCAACTTCCATTCGTTGCGACGCACGTGAACACCGAAGGCTCCGGCCTGCAGCACCGCGAGTCCGGCAGCCGCAAGCGGGCTGAGCACCGGGACGATCCCAGTTGCGTGGGGGAGCACTACGCCGATTGCGCCGAGCACTTCCAATCCGCCGATCGCCTTGACGACGTTGGGAGTGAAATCGGTGGCCCAGGCGAGGTTGGGATTGGCTGCGATCTTTTCGTACGGGGTGAGCAGTTTGAACGCACCCGCGCCGAGGTGCACCGCGGCGAGCACGCCGGCACTGATCCACAACCAGGTCTCCATCGCGTCAGTATGCCCGGCCGTAACAGTGATGTTCGGCGATCCCGATAAAGATCATGACCGGTATGCGGAAGTCCTCAGCGCGATTGCCCGTAGGTGGGGGGATGATGGTTGAGGAGGAAGGATGTGGCGGATTTCGTGACTGATGCCAGTGAGCTGACGCGGCGCCCTCGTGGCCGGCCGCGCAAAGGCGGGGAAGGAGTGTCAGCCGACGCTATCTTCACCGCGGCGCTACAAGCCTTCGCCACCCATGGCTATCAGGGCATGTCGATGCGCACCCTCAACCGTGAGCTGGGAGTGAGCCATAACCTGCTGCATCAACGGTTTTCGTCCAAGGAACAGCTCTGGTACGCCGCCGTTGACTGGGGCTTCCAGGCGATCGTCGAGAAGGTTCTCGCAGACGACGATGAGAGCTTGAGTTCCTCCGAGCGGATCAAACGATTCATCAAGATGTTTGTCATCTTCGCCGCTGAACATCCCGAGTTGATCCGCATCATGGACATCGAGGCGGGCCAGGATAGCGACCGGCTGCAGCACATCTGTCAGGCCTACGTCATTCCCATGCAGGAACGGCTCGGCCCGGTCTACGAGGAGGCGGTCAAGGCGGGGGAGCTGCGTGATGTACCGCTCCAGACCAGCTTCTTTCTCATCACGTCCGGCACCGCCGCCTTGTTCAGCAGCGGAGCGCTGGCACGTGCCGTGTTCGGGGATGCTGTATTCGATCCAGAGCAAGTTCAGGCTCACGCCGAAGCCGCCGCTGAGCTGATCGTCAGGGGCATGTTGCCGTGACGGGGGCGCCCATTGGCGGCTGTTCCTCCGTATAGTCAAGGCAATTGACATAGAGGATTCGACGCAGGAGGCGATATGGCACGCCCGCTACATGAGTTGCAGGTAGTTCGGACAGAGCGGGTGACTCCGCATATCACCCGGGTGGTGCTCGGCGGTAACGGTTTTGATGGTTTTGAGGCCACCCCAGAGACCGACAGTTATGCCAAGCTGATATTCCTTCCGCAGGGCCACGAAGGGCCAGGTCCACGGGATATTGACCAGGCGCGCGACATGCAGGCCACCGTCCGCACGTACACCATCCGCTCTGTGGATATCGACCGTCGCGAGATCGCCATCGACTTCGTAGTGCACGGTGACACCGGTGTGGCCGGCCCGTGGGCAGCGCGGGCCACGCCCGGAGACAGGCTCTACGTCACCGATTCGCACGGCGCTTACTCGCCCGATCCCGCTGCGGACTGGCACCTGCTGGCAGGTGACGAGTCGGCCATCCCGGCGATCACCGTCGCGCTGCAGGCACTTGCGAAGGGTGCTCGCGCCAAGGTGTTCATCGAGGTGGCCGGTCCGCAGGACGAGATCACCTTCGATACCCGCGGTGATGTCGAGATCATCTGGGTCCACCGCGGCGCGGGTGCCGACGAGGTCGACGAAAACCTGGCGGGCGATAACGCCCCATTGGTCGACGCAGTGCGCTCTGCGGAGTGGCTGCCCGGGCAGGTACAGGTGTTCATCCACGGCGAGGCTCAGACCGTCATGCACAGTTTGCGGCCATACATCCGCAAGGAGCGTGGGGTCGCACCAAAATGGGCCGCCTCGATTTCGGGATATTGGCGGCGCGGTCGTACCGAGGAGTCTTTCCGCGTGTGGAAACAGGAGCTGGCAGCTACCGAAGCTACCGTGAGGGAGTGACACCGCAGCTGACCGCGATTCTCGACGAGTTCGCCGAGTATCTGGCGCTGGAGCGCGGGCGGTCGGTGCACACGCAGCGCGCCTATCGGGGAGATCTCACCTCATTGTTCGATCACCTCTCGGCGGTCGATCCGGAAGCGACCCTGGCTGATCTCTCGCTGCCGGTGCTGCGGTCATGGCTTGGCGCTCAGGCCCGGCAGGGTGCGGCACGTTCCACCGTCGCACGGCGCACCTCGGCGGTGAAGATCTTCACCGCCTGGGCGACCCGCCGTGGGCTGTTGCAGACAGATCCCGCGATTCGCCTGCAACAGCCTAAATCTCGCCGTACGTTGCCCGCGGTGCTGCGACAAGATCAGGCCGTCGCGGCGATGGAAGCAGCGCATTCGGGTGCGGAACAAGACGATCCGATGGCATTGAGGGATCGGCTGATCGTCGAGATGCTCTACGCCACGGGGATCCGCGTCAGCGAGCTGTGCGGCCTGGATATCGACGATATCGACAGGTCGCGAAAAGTGTTGCGCGTCTTGGGCAAGGGCGACAAGGAGCGCACCGTGCCATTCGGGGACCCAGCCGCCGATGCTCTGACCGCCTGGTTGGACCGCGGTCGAGCACATCTTGCCAACTCGGGTTCTGGTGCGGCGGTTCTCCTCGGCGCGCGTGGGCGGCGCATCGATCCGCGCCAGGTCCGCACCGTGGTGCACCAGACTATGTCCGCCGTGCCCGGTGCCCCCGATATCGGCCCACACGGTTTACGGCACAGCGCTGCAACGCATCTGCTCGAGGGCGGCGCGGACTTGCGTGTGGTTCAGGAGCTACTCGGGCACTCCACCCTGGCCACCACTCAGCTGTACACCCATGTCACCGTGGCGCGTCTACGGGCCGTCCACGATCAGGCACACCCGCGGGCGTAACGGGGTCACGCGGCATCGCGTGGCTTCTTTCTCCATCGGCAGATCCGGGTGGGATTGACTTGACTTGTCCAGTGTCGTCGTCGGGTGGGGCGGGTTCTCGCTGCCAGACTCGCCTTTTCCTGCCGTGATTGCTTGCGCATCATGCGGTCTACCTCGCGCTGGTAGTAGCTCATCGACCCTCCGTTACCGCCAGCCGCCCACAGCGCTACCACCACCAAAAACAGAAGCACTGCGGCGAACCCGGCTCCCGTGGGCATGGCAGTTACCCGCGATTCGAAGCGTGCGGTGTGAGGACGCAAACCTTAAGGGGGTCAAAGCCGCACATGTGCGGGTCACCTGCCGCCGGCGGTCACGAGCCGACCATGATCAGGCACATCCGCGGAGTCAGTGCTGTGCGGTATCGCGTCGCGACTGGTGGCTCGGTCGTGTACCACCAGGGGCCACCAGAACCAACGCCCCAGCAGTGTTGCGATGGAAGGGATCACGAACGATCGCACGATCAACGTATCCAGCAGCAGCCCCAGACCGACGGTCGTGCCGAGCTGGGCGATGTTATGTGCATAGCCGGCAATCATCGCGAACATGGTGAATCCGAACACCAATCCTGCGATGGTGACCACACCGCCGGTGTTGGCCATCGAGCGGATGATGCCTGTCTTGATCCCGGCGTGCATCTCCTCGCGGAACCTGGCCACCAATAGCATGTTGTAGTCAGCACCCACCGCGACAAGGAAGACAAACGACAGCGGTGCCACCGACCAGTGCAGCGGATTGCCGATGATGTCCTGCCAGACGAATATGGCTAGGCCCAACGCAGATAGGTAAGACAGCGCCACTGTGCCGATGACTGCGACCGCGGCAACGAGACTGCGCAGCAGGATCAGCACTACGCAGAACACGAAGGCGAATGCGGCCACCACACTGGTGATGAAGTCCTCGCGCGTGAATGCCTCGATGTTCAGCAGGGTGCCACCCGGGCCACCGATGCTCACCGTGCTCCCGGCCAGCGAGGTGTTCTTCATGGCCTGCAGTGCGGTCGGAATGATCTTGGCACTCAGGTCCATTGCCTCTCGGCTGAACCCTTCCATGTCCGGTGTGACGATCATCCGGGTCACCTTGCCGTCGGTGGAGAAGAAGAACGGCATCGCGTTCTTGAAGAGTGGATTGTCAAATGCCTGACTGGGCAGGAAGAACGACGACCCCGGGTCACCCGCCGCGAAGCTCTTGCTGAGCTCGTCGGTGAATTGCGTGATCTCGGTGACCTGCGGGACCAAGACCTGCAACGTGCTCTGCAGCGGGACGGTAACCGCATTGACTTGCGCGATGAAGGCCTTCAATCCCGAAAGCTGAGCACCGAGTTGAGGCAACGTCTGTGCCAGGGCCCCGGTTCCGTTCACCAGATTGCCAACGAGACTGTCGAAACGGTGCAAGTCATCGAACAGTGAGAACCCGGTGAGTGCGGCCTGGCAATACTCGTTATCCCGGCAGTTCGGAATCGAGCCCACGAAGTCCTCGGCGGGCCTGGCGGTCTGGCGCAGGGTGTCCACCTTCTGTACAACGGCGGCCAGGCTGGTGCGCAATTCGGTTGCACCCGCTTGGATCTGGGTTGCACCGCGGGTCCCGTTCTGCAGCGCCTGTTCTAGGCCCTTAACGGTGAGCGAGAGTTGCCCAACCCGGCCGCTGAGTGCAGTGAGATCGGTGATGCGCTGGTTGAGCAGATTGGTCATCTGGGTCAGCCGCCCACCGATGTATCCCGCCTGCGAGGTAAGCGCCCCTTGCTCCAGCGGGGCGCCGAGCGGGCGGGTGATGCCTTGCACATTGTTGATACCGGGGATGTTCAGCACCGCATTGGACAGCTTCGCCAGCGCGATCATGTCCCCTGAATTGCGCATGTCATGGTCTGACTCGATCAAGAAGAGACTGGGGGCCATGATATTTGGCGGTAGGTGGCGGTCCGACGCGGCAAAGCCGAGATTCGCGGGAGAGTCACTGGGCTGCGCGGCCTGCTCGTTGAAGCTGGGCCGAAATCCTGGAATGACCAACAGCGCGAGCGCGAGCACGGCCAAGCTGCCCGCGAGCACCGGGCCCGGCCAGCGCACCACATAGGTGGCGATGCGTCGCCACCGGCGCTGGGACTTCTCTTGGCGCGGCTCGAAGTACCCGAGCCGACTGCCTAGGCCCAGGAGCGCGGGCCCGAGAGTCAGTGCCGCGGCCAACGTGACAATGACCGCGATGGTGCACGGCAGCCCTGAGGTGCTGAAGATCGCCAAGCGGGTGAACAACATGCACGCGGTGGCCCCGGCGACGGTGAGCCCCGACGCAATGATGATGTGCTGGACCCCGGCCAATGCCGAGTAGTAGGCGGATTCCGGATCCTCCCCAGCACGGCGCGCTTCTTGGTATCTGCCGAGAAGGAATATGCCGTAATCGATTCCGGCTCCCAGCACGATCACTGCCAGGAGTGCGGAAGCAAAGATCGACACCCCGATGACTTGATGCTCGCCGAGGAACGCGACGATGGGACGCCCGACGCCGAGCCCCGCGCCCGCGACCAGTAGTGGCATGGCGATGGTTATCGGGTTGCGATACACCAGTAGCAAAATGGCGCCAACCAACAGGCCGCACGAGATCAACAACAGCAGGATGGAATCGTTGATCGAGACCAGCTCGTCGTTGACCACCGCGGAGGGTCCGGTCAGGTGTGCGGTAATCCCTTTGGGTGGAGGATATTCAGCGATGATGTCGCGAATGGCCTGGGTGGATTCCATGGCCAGCGCCGTACCCATGTTGCCGGACAGGTTGATCAGGACATAGGCGGCCTTACCGTCCGCGCTCTCATTGGCCGGGGCGAACTGCGGGTTGGACCACAGGTCCATGGACGAGTTGACGTGCTTCTTGTCTTGGTTGATCCGGTCCAGAATCGACGAGTAATACTGGTGTGCTTCGGTTCCCAGCGGGGCATCGCCTTCAAGGAGCAGGTAGACGAAGTTGTTGGTGCCCGCCCCGCCGAAGTAGTTGCCCATCTTGACAATCGCCTGAACCGAGGCAGCATCATCGGGCAGGAATGAGCGGGCGTGCCCTTTGATCACCGTTTCTAGCTGGGGGACTGCGAGATTGAGTGCTCCGGCGGCGGCGAGCCACAGCACGATGACGGGCAAGGAGAACCGGTACATGAGCCGGGCGAGCAGGGGACGGCGTTTTCCGGCGAGGTTGTTCTGAGAGTTCACGCCACCACCACCTGGCAGGAGACGGCCGATGAGTCGGAAGACTTTTCGTCGCGGACCTCGCCGTTGATCGTGATGCTGCAAGACATCTGGCCCGTGGTGGACTGGGCGACCACGCCGGTGGGGATGGTGAGCTGCCCCGTGCGCAGGGTGGTTTGCCAGGGCAGAGTGCCCGATACTTCGCGCACGCTGCCGTCGGTATCGAGGTAGGACGCCGCGACGGTGGCCCCGGTCGGCCCATCAAGCCGGTACTCGACAACCTTTTCACGTGGCTTGCCGATCGACGGCGGCTTGTACGAATGGCCGATCGCAGGGTCTGGGATGTCGCTGAGCCGTAGATGGGCTATGTAGCCCCCGGCGATACAGAGGATCGCAATCGATACCAGATACACCCACGCGCCACGCATTCCAGCTCCTCATTGATCCGGTTGGTGAGCGTTGACGTTAACTGGCCGATCGTTAATTTAACAGTCGGTCATATCAACATCACACCGATCGGTCTACTGTGACGCGGCGCACACGAATACGCGGCCCTGGGTGACGTGAAACTGGTAAAAGGGACTGGTGACACGGGCAGGTACTAAGGGCATGCCCCGCGCCGAGCGGGAGCAGCAGATCCTGGATGCCGCATGTCAGGAGTTCGGCCGCAGCGGGTACGCGGGCATGTCCCTGGCCGCGGTGGCGTCGGCCGTCGGAGTATCCAAGCCCATGGTGCTGGCGTATTTCGGGTCCAAGGAACAGCTCTACATCGCGTGTGTGCAGCGCGCCGGAACGATCGTGGGCGACCACATCGCGGCGGCGATGGAGGCGGCACCGCCCACGCTCGCGTTGCCGCGGGCCGTTCTGCAGGCCATCTTTCAGGCGCTGGCGCCCCGCCCGTCTGACTGGCTGGTCATCTGGGATCAGACCCTGCCCGAGGGTAGCGATGCACTTGCCGCGGCTCGGGTCGCCAGAAGGCGGCTCGCCGCATTGGCCGGCCAGGGCGTGGCCGCGGTGGGAAGCGCGGCGACCCAGTTGCGCGACCCTCAGGACATCGGTGTGCTGACGCAGGGCTGGATGGGGATGGTCGGCGCCACGATCACCTGGTGGATCCGGCACCCCGAACAGAGCGCGGAGCAGATGGCCGAGCGTGCCAGTCGACTGCTCACGGTCATCGCCAGCGCCGGAATATCGGAGGCGGAGTCGCCCGACGGGACCGCCGCGCCGCGGCCCGGCAGGCCCGTACGAGGGTCCGGTTCCGGGCAGCCACTCAATGCGGCGTTCGACCTTTTCGGTCGACGGTGGGCAATCCTGGCGCTGTGGGAACTGCGCTCCGGGACAAAGACCTTCTCGGAGCTGAGGCGGGACATGGGCGACGCGGCGGAGGTGTCGAGCGGCGTGCTCACCTCACGTCTGAACGAGTTGACCGCCGCGCATATCGTGCGGAGCCGGGATGGTGAGTACTCGCTGACGGCGGTGGGCAAGGCGCTGCTTGTTGCGCTAGCCCCGCTGGAATTGTGGGCAAGAGCCTGGTCGAAATCGGTCCGATGACTACAGTGCCAAGCATGCGCGCCGGAATTCTGGTGGCGGCCACCGCCGCCGTGTTGAGCCTCGGAATCGTGGCACCGGGGACGGCACTTGCCGATGTGTATCCGCCGTGGTGGGTCTGCGTGGCTAACGGCGGTGAGATGCGCGCGTTCTACCAAGTTGTCAGCGAGCAGGACGCGCTCGATCGCTTTCATGATGCGGTGTCCAGGCTGTCGCAGGCCACCGGAAAACCCGCGCACGTCGACATCTGTCAGCCTGCCTAAGCGGCTTAGTCACGCGTAAGCGGCTTCAGTCGCAGCGGCGTCGAGGCCAATAGTCCCAGCGGGTTCAGATAGTCCGCGGCCGACGCGGGCCCGCGCAGGGCGCCCCAGTGCAGACAGGCGGCCTCGGGGCAGCCCGGATGCCCCGGTAGCAATGTCCCGATGACCGATCCTTCCGACACCCGCTGACCCGGTTTGACCAGCGGTGCGACCGGTTCATAGGTGGTACGCAGGCCGCCCGCGTGCTCGATTGAGATCAGTGGCCGCCCGGCGAGCGATCCGGCGTACACCACGATTCCTGGCCCGGCCGCGATCACGCGCTGATCGGGGGCGCCGGCCATATCTACCCCGCGATGGCCGCGGTTCCAGCGCTCCCGCGGCTCGTCGAAGTACCGAGTTATCGCAGGTCGGGGACGTAACGGCCAGCCGAAACGGTCCTGCGCATCCCCAGGGGCGGCGGGCGCCACCGGCGCGACGGCCACCGCCAGGGTGGAGATCAATACGGGACACCCGAGCGATCTGAGCCACACGACGAACCACACGACGTCATGGTGACCAGACGGTGGCGGTGCCGGGAAGAGCCGTGTGGGCTCTGTGGACAACTGCCGGGGCTCCCGCGCAATCCGGCAACGGTGGCGAAAAGCACTCGTCGCAGCATGTAAACTCATCACCGCAACTCGCCTAGCGGGTTGACTTCGCGCGTCTGCCCACGAGTTCGTGATCAGCATGCCGGGCGGTCCCATCTCATGGGTTTCTATGAAGTGGGTTCCGGCATCAGCAGACGCTAGGGCCCAGGATCACCCGATCCTGGGCGGCAACCGACAACATAAGGAATGGCTCACCATGGCCGTCGTAACAATGAAGCAGCTGCTTGACAGCGGCGCGCACTTCGGGCACCAGACCCGTCGTTGGAACCCCAAGATGAAGCGGTTCATCTTCACCGACCGCAACGGCATCTACATCATCGACTTGCAGCAGACGCTGACCTACATCGACAAGGCGTACGAGTTCGTCAAAGAGACCGTCGCCCACGGTGGTTCGGTCATGTTCGTCGGCACCAAGAAGCAGGCCCAGGAGCCGATCGCCGAAGAGGCGACGCGCGTCGGCATGCCCTACGTGAACCAGCGTTGGTTGGGCGGCATGCTCACCAACTTCTCCACCGTCCACAAGCGTCTGCAGCGCCTCAAGGAGCTGGAGTCCATGGAGCAGACTGGTGGCTTCGAGGGACGTACCAAGAAGGAAATCCTCATGCTCACGCGTGAGAAGAACAAGCTCGAGCGCAGCCTCGGTGGTATCCGGGATATGCAGAAGGTGCCTTCGGCGATCTTCGTGGTGGATACCAACAAGGAGCACCTCGCTGTTGCCGAGGCCCGCAAGCTGAACATCCCGATCATTGCGATCCTGGACACCAACTGCGATCCCGATGTCGTCGACTACCCGATCCCGGGCAACGACGATGCGATCCGCAGCGCTGCACTGCTCACCAAGGTTGTTGCCTCCGCGATCGCCGAGGGCCTGCAGGCTCGCTCCGGTCTGGCCGGTGGCGACGAGAAGCCAGAGGCTGCCGAGCCGCTCGCTGAGTGGGAGCAGGAATTGCTTGCCTCCGCCGTCGCAGAGGCCCCGGCCGCTGAAGCTGCAGAGGTGCCCGCCGCTGAGGCTCCGGCCGCTGAGGCTGCTGCTACCGAAACCACCGAAACCGCAACCGAGGAAGGCTAAATGGCGAATTTCACTGCCGCCGATGTGAAGCGGCTCCGGGAACTGACCGGTGCCGGAATGCTCGACTGCAAGAACGCCCTGGCGGAGTCCGATGGTGATTTCGACAAGGCCGTCGAGGTGCTGCGCATCAAGGGCGCCAAGGACGTTGGCAAGCGCGCCGAGCGTGCCACCGCCGAGGGCCTCGTTGCCGCGCGTGACGGTGTGCTCGTCGAGCTGAACGCAGAGACCGACTTCGTTGCCAAGAATGCCGAGTTCCAGGGGCTCGCCGACATCATCGTCGGTGCGGCTGCGGCCGGCAAGATCGGCGATCTGGACGCCCTCAAGGCCGCGAAGGTCGAGGACGGCCGGACGGTCGAGCAGGCCATCGCCGACCTTTCCGCGAAGATCGGCGAGAAGTTGGAGCTGCGCCGGGTGGCGTACTTCGACGGCACCGTCGAGACCTACCTGCACAAGCGTGCTGCGGACCTGCCGCCCGCTGTCGGCGTGCTGGTCGAGTACACGGGATCTGGCACGGAGGCTGCGCACTCGGTCGCATTGCAGATCGCCGCGCTCAAGGCCAAGTACCTGACGCGTGAGGACGTTCCGGCCGATGTGGTCGAGAACGAGCGTCGCATCGCCGAGGAGACCGCGAAGTCGGAAGGCAAGCCCGAGCAGGCGCTGCCCAAGATCGTCGAGGGTCGGGTCAACGGTTACTACAAGGATGTCGTGCTGCTGGATCAGGCATCGGTGTCCGATAGCAAGAAGACCGTCAAGGCACTTCTCGACGAGGCCGGTGTCACCGTGACCCGCTTCGCGCGGTTCGAGGTTGGACAGGCCTAAATCACTTAAAACAGGTCGGCCCCGCCAGGATTGGTTCCTGTGCGGGGCCGACTTGTCATCGGGGCTCGATGGCGTCCGGGTCCAGGCTCTGCTCGCATTGGTCGCAGGCAAGTTCGGGGGTAAACGGACGCCCACACTCGCGATGGGTGAAGATCATCGCCGGACCGTCTGTCGATGGGAAGTGCCTCTGCCCCCAGTCGACGGCCGTCATCACGACCGGGAAAAATGCGAGGCCCTTTGGGGTCAGGTGATACTCGGACCAATCGGAACGCTTGGGGTGAGAGGCACGCTGCAGTACCCCCATAGTGCAAAAGCCACGCAACCGGTCGGCGATCACGGCCGGTGGGGCGCTGAGCCGGGTATGGAAATCGCCGAACTGCCGTGAACCGAGGAAGGCGGCGGCCACCATCGCCGACGCCCAGCGGTTGCCGAGAATGGACATGGTTTCGGGGAACAGCCCCGCTTGCCCGCGCTTGTCGGCGCCGCTGCGCCGCCGAGTTGCGCCCTCGGGTACGGACCGGAGCCACCCGCCGCTCGGGCCCCATTCGGTGACGATGTGGTCGCGGGTCACGGACCGGTGGCAATGCACACAGCGAAGCGCGGGTGAAAAGTCCTGCCCGCAGGTTAGGTGATGCATCAATGGCATCTTCTCGGGGTGCTCTGGCACCCAGGTTCGCTCCCAATGCCAGATAGATACCAACACAGGCCACAGCTCCTGGCACTGTCGGGTGGGCTGGTAGCCCGCGCGTAGTGGCCGTTCCTGATACACCTCACGTCGGAGCAGGCCGTCGTCGACGAGCTTCTGGAGCCGTTGGGTGAGTACAGCGTTGGATATCGGCAATCGCTCCGAGAAATCGCTGAATCGCCTTGCACCCAAAAGTGATTCGCGTACGAGTAGCAGGGTCCATTCGTCGCCCAGCAGACCAACCATGCGTCCAATGGCGTTGGTGCTGACGGGCTTGAGTGTTGAGGTCAACGCGGGCCCCGGGCCTGACGCAGCTCGGCCCCCGGTACCCATGTGGAATGGGTACCGCTGCAGATTCTTTCGGGAAGCTGCAGTTTGCACACCGGGCCTTCGGTCATCCGGGACGCCTCGAACACCAGGCAGTAGGAGGAATCGGTATTCATATCGGTGGTGAGTGTCACCAGGTAGCCGTCGTCTTCGGATGTGCTGCCGGGTCGCGGAGCCATGGCCGTCTCGCTGCCGAAGACGCCATCGCCGAACGAGATTCGTTCCTCTGAACCAGTGCGTAGGTCGTGGCGCACCAACCCATCGAACAGGAACCAGCCCGGATTGCCGGTCGCTGCGTAGGTATACCGATAGGGCCGGGTTTCAAAATTGCGATTCATCATGCCGAATTCGGTGTAGTTGTCGCTGAGCCGCTCCTCGGTGGTGGTGCCGGTGATCAGGTTGAATCGCCAGCGGTGCAGTGTGGATTTGAACCCGTCCAGGGCCAAGTAGCGAAATGCGGCCTCCTGTAATGAGTTTGTGCCCTCGGTCGAAGGGGTCGGGTCGTTCTGGAAGAATCCGTCGAGCACGATTTCGTCACCGTCTTCGTAGGCGTTGACGAAGTGCAGCGCGTAGGTTGGTGCGGCCTCGAACCAGCGGATTTGTGAGGAGTCGCCACGGCGTGGGACCACCGCGAATCGGGAGGGGAGATCCGGATGGAACACCGGCGCGTGCACACCGTGCTTCATGAGTGACGGTTCCCAAAATAGCGGAAAGTCGTTGAGTATCACATAGTTTTCCGTATAGGCCATGTCGTGAGGGAGGCGCGGGCCGGGTAGCGGGACATCGATGTGGTGCACCAAGTTGGCGTCCTTGTCCACGACTCCGTATCGCAGGTGCGGCTCCTCCTTGCTGTAGCTGAAGAACAGCATCTCGCCGGTGATCGGATCGGTTTTCGGGTGCGCCGACACCCCCCACTCGGTGGGGAACTTGCCATGCCAGGTCTCCTTGCCGACGGTTTCGGCGGTGTAGGGGTCGACTTGGTACAGGTCGCCGCACATGTAGAAGCTGGTCAACGCGAGGCCACGGTGTACCACCACATCGGTGCTGGAGGCGTCTTTCATGCGGCGGCGGGCGCCCCAGCCGTCGTCTCGTTTTGCGGCGGTGGGCATTTCGATGAACCCGGCCCACAGCGGTCCACCAGCCGCGTTCTCGGCGGCGAAGCCGTCGGTGCGCACAAACCGGTTGCGGTAGGACGCCTTGCCGCCTGCGAACTCGACGATGTGCAGCATGCCGTCCCCGTCGAACGGGTGATAGTTGGTTGCCGCGGGATGTAGTGGGTTCTCGGTGTTGCGCAGGTACAGGCCGTCGAGGTCAGCGGGTACTTCGCCCTCGATGACGGTGAGGTCGTGCGCGTCCCACTCGCGCAGCTGCGGCCGCCACGGCCCGGTGCGGTAGGGGTGGTCGTCGTCGGCCGGAAGGGTCGAGGTCCAGGTGTTGATCAGTTCGGTGGCCATAGCTTCTCCCGCGATTCGGCGTGTGCGGCCAAACTATGCTTGACAGAGTTACTCTGTCAATTGAATCATAAGCGAATGTCTCAGGGTATCTGGATCCTCGGCGCCTATCAGTGCGACTTCGGGCGCAATTTCACGCGGGAGGGGCTCGATTTCGCCGACCTCACTCGCGAGGTAGTCGATGGCACATTAGCTTCGGCGCGTCTGGCGGGGAGTGATGTCGGTGTGGTGCATGTAGGCAACGCATTCGGTGAAATATTCTCGGCTCAAGGCCATTTGGGCGCGATGCCGGCGACGGTTCATGAGGAGTTGTGGGGTGTTCCGGCGGCGCGGCATGAAGCGGCCTGCGCATCCGGCAGCGTCGCGGCCCTCGCTGCGATCGCAGACCTGCGCGCCGGATTTTATGACTCGGCGTTGGTCTTGGGGCTCGAGCTGGAGAAGACGGTGCCCGGCGAGGTCGGTGCTGCGCACCTGGCCGCCGCCGCGTGGACCGGGCACGAGGACGACGGCATCACGTACATGTGGCCGCACGTGTTCTCGCGAGTCGCCGAAGAGTACGACCGACGCTACGGAATCGATGAAACCCATCTGCGTGCCATTGCCGCCACCAACTTCGGGAACGCCCGGAGAAATCCGAACGCGCAGACTCGAGCCTGGACGTTGCCGGATCTGGACAGCATCGACGACGTATCCAATCCGGTGATCGAGGGCTGCATCCGCCGTCTTGACTGCAGTCAGTTGACTGACGGTGGCGCCGGTCTGGTCCTCGTCACCGATGAGTACCTGCGCGAGCACCCCGGGGCTCGCCCGCTTGGGCGCATCGAGGGCTGGGGTCACCGGACGGTGGGGCTGGGACTGCAGCAGAAGCTCGATCGTGATGCGCAATCGCCCTACGTGTTCCCACACGTTCGGATGGCCGTCGCCGATGCGTTTGAACGGGCCGGGGTGACACTCGGGGCCGTGAGCGGATTCGAGGTGCATGACTGCTTCACGCCGAGTGAGTATCTCGCTATCGATCACATAGGGCTGACCGAACCAGGAGAGTCGTGGAAGGCAATCGAGAACGGGGACATCGAGATCGGCGGCCGGCTGCCTATCAACCCGAGCGGTGGACTGATCGGGTCCGGACATCCGGTGGGCGCGACCGGGGTCCGGATGCTGGTCGATGCCGCCAAGCAGGTCAGTGGAACCGCCGGTGACTATCAGGTCGAGGGTGCGGACTGTTTCGGCACCCTGAATATCGGTGGTAGCACGGCAACCACGGTCAGTTTTGTGGTCCGCGCACAATCAAGGTTGCGCTAGCCTTCGGCCATGCCAGCTGTCGGGCGATACGCCAAAGGGGAGGCCAAGCGCCGGGAGATCCTCGCCGCCGCGTTGACGGTGTTGGAGCGCGACGGAGAGGCGGGCGCTTCGATGCGCGTCATCGCCAAGGAGGCCAACATCAGTCTGGCCGGACTGATGCACTACTTCCCGGCGCGGGACGTGATTCTCACCGAGATCCAGCGCGGTGCTGATGCAACATTCGAAGAGCGGTACCGGGATTCGACCGCGGAGATCGATCCGGGCGAGGTGTTGGCTCAGGCCATGCTGGACAAGGCGAGTAAGCCTGGCTCGGGGACGGTGTATCTGTCGTTGGCGGCAGCCGCGGCCGTCGATCCGGGGCATCCTGCCGGGGCGTACCTGCGCGACCGGTACGAGAGGATGCGTGCACGCATCGCCGACTACGTGCGGGGGCGCCAGGCCGACGGCACGGTGCCCGCACGTGTCGATGCCGATTTTGCCGCCACCGCGTTGATAGCCGCCGCCGACGGCATTCAGATCCAATGGATGTCGGACCCGTCCATCGATATGGGCGATCACATGCGCCGGGTGTGGGAGCAGCTGCTTCACTAAAACCATACAGTGTATGGTTTTAGAATGAAGTGGATGAGTGCCGTCATGGCATCGGCAGTCGTGTTCGCGGTGGGGTTGACCGCTTGCAGCCCCCGGCACGAGGAGGCAGGGAACGACTCGGCGTGGGACCGTGGCTTCTATTGGGGCACTGCGACCGCGGGTTACCAGGTCGAGGGGAACGCTCCGGATAGCAATTGGCGCCGCTACGTCGACCGCACTGCGGGCATGCCCGCGGCAGCCGACGAATCCAACCCTCTCGGGGACGGGCCCGTCGACCCGTACCGGCAGGCAGACGACTTTCGGCACCGGTACGCCGAGGACATCGCCAATGCACACGCCATGGGCGTCAATACATTTCGATTCGGACTGGAATGGTCGCGGGTCATGCCTGAACCGGGCAAGTGGGACGAGAAGGAACTCGCGTACTACGACTCGATCGTCTCCACGCTGCGCGAGAACGGCATGACGCCGATGATCACGCTCATGCACTGGGTGTATCCGGGCTGGGTCGCCGATAGCGGCGGGTTTATGAACAACGTCGCGGCATTTGAGGAGTTCGCCAAGGCGATCACCAAACGCTATGCCGGGCAAGGGGTGCTGTGGGTCAGCGTCAACGAACCGTTGGCCTTCGGAGCGATGGAGGTGCGCACCGGCGCGATCAAGCCCGACCAGTTCGATGTGTTTCTGGACCGGGTCGCTCAGGCCCACCGTGCGGTGTACCGGGCCGCACACGAGGCAGACCCCAAGGCCAAAGTGACGACCAACGAGGCCTACATCCCGCCGGATGTGTTGGCGCAGTTCGCAGGTTTCGGGGTGAAGGGTATCGAGGGATCGTTCTTCGACCGGGTCACCGGCAGCCTGGATTACCTGGGATTCGACTATTACACCGGTACCGCGGCGGATAACCCCGCCTCGGGGCAAAGCATGTCCGCGCGCTGGAACATCAAACTGCAGCCTGAAGACATCTACTACGTATCGCGGCACTACGCGCAGCGATATCCCGGGCTGCCGATCTACATCGTCGAGAACGGGATGGTCACCGATAACGGAAAACCGCGGTCAGATGGCGTGACCCGGTCGCAGTACCTCAACGACACCGTCTTCTGGCTCCAGCGGGCCAAGGCCGACGGCATTCCGATCATCGGGTACAACTACTGGTCATTGGTCGACAACTACGAATGGGGAAGCTACCGGCCACGTTTCGGCCTGTACACCGTCGACGCGCTGGGTGATCCGGCGCTGAAGCGAGTGCCCACCGATGCCGTCCAGGCCTATACGCAGATCACTCGGGACGCGGGCACCGTACCCGGCTATCGCCCGGTGATCCCGGCGGCGAAATGTTCCACGACAGTGGGGCAGGACAGCTGTGCGCCACTCGATCCGAAGGGGCCGACGGCAACGCTGCGCTAACCGTCGAGCAGGAAGTAGCGGTCCGGGTCGTCCAAGACCACCTCGGGGTTACCGTCGACGGTGATGTCGGCACGTTCCGCGGTGGGATCCTGGCCGAAGTGCTCGTCCTCGGCGTCAATCCATAGTCGCCAGAATTCGCGGAGCTCCGCGCCATCGCGAGCCTCCGCACGGCGTCGACGGGTCACCTGGTCGGTCTGCACCCAGATCAGCGAACTCAACCGGTCGGCGGCGGCGGAGCGGCCGGACCCGACGCCCTCGAGAATCAGCACCGATGGCGGTGGGCACTGCTCCTGCGGGCCGAACTCGCGGGCCTCCCAGTCGTAACGTCGATACCGGGCGGCCCTGCCGTGCGCCCAGGGCGTCAGCACCTGCTCCTCGAACCGGGGCCACCATCCGAAGAACGTGTCCCAGGACGCAAAATCATCGGTGTGCAGGACCACCGTCGACGGGGTTGTCGCGGACAGTGCGTTGTGCAATCGCGCAGCAAAGGTGCTCTTGCCGGCGGCGCCCCTGCCGTCGATGGCGACGACGCGCACGTCCCCACAACGCGGATGGCTCTCGTTGATGAGCCCGGCCAGCCACGAGAAGCTCCGCAGTCGGGCCGGTGTCGCCATGGCGCGAGCTTACTGGTGCTCGGCTAGCCTGTTGCGGTGGAGTGGACTGAGCTAATCGGCAGCCTGGCCGGTGTGCTGTTCGTCATCCTTGCTGTCCGCCAAAATATTTGGACCTTCCCGGTAGCCATCGTCAGCTCGCTGTTCTACATCGTGGTTTTTGCCGGGCAGACCCTCTACGCCGATGCCGCCCTGCAGATCATGTTTATTGGGTTAGCCGTACAGGGTTGGTATCTGTGGCGGCGGCGAAGCCAGGGGCGGTACGAGGTAGCGGTGCGGCGGACGCCGCCGTGGGCCTGGCTGCCCTTGGCGGCGTGTGTGGTGGCCCTGGTGGCAGGGCTCTATGTATTCCTGATCACCTTCACCGATTCCAATGCCCCTCAGCTTGATTCGGCAATCACTGGGCTCAGCCTCGTATCCCAATTCATGATGAACCGAAAATGGATAGAGAATTGGGCCCTGTGGATCGTCACCGACGCATTTTCCGTGGGTGTCTACCTGTTCAAGGGGCTCCATCTCACGGCGGGCTTTTACGCGTTCCTGACCGTCATGGCGGCGGTCGGCCTGTGGAGTTGGAGAAAAGAGCTGCGGGCGGTGGCGGTCGCCGAATCGATATGAATACCCCGCCCCTTTCAGGATATATCGGACCGGGGGGCTTGCGGCAAGACCCCGGTCATACCGCACAATCGCAGGCTGAACATCGCAGACTGAATGTCAGATGCCATGAACTAGAACGAAAACGGGGAACATCCGGTTGACGACATACGAAGAAGAACTGGAATCCGAGCGGGAGTACATCGCCGGACTCTACGAGCTGCTGGACGCCGAACGTGCACGCGTCAAGGGGCGATACCGCAGCGCCCTGCGCGAGCCGGTCGATCAGCAGAACGGCGCGGCGATGGTCGAACGCGATGATGAGGTGCGGGCATTGGCCCGGCAGGCACAACGCTTGGACGTCGCCGATGACGGGCTGTGCTTCGGTCGGCTGGACGCCCTCACGGGGGAGCACTCCTACATCGGGCGCATTGGCCTTCTCGACAAGACGAACGACTATGAACCACTGCTGATCGATTGGCGGGCTCCGGCGGCGCAGGCTTTCTACACCGCTACGGGCGCCAATCCGGAAAACACCCGGCGGCGACGCCAATTCCGGACTCGGGGACGTCATGTCGATGCCTTCGCCGACGAGCTCCTTGGCCGGCCGGACAGCGAAGACCACGACGGTGAACGCGGGAGCATGAGTGATGCGGCGCTGCTCGCGGCCGTCAACGCACCGCGCGGCAACGGGATGCGCGACATCGTGGCGACCATCCAGGCCGAACAAGACCGGATCATCCGACTCGATCATCCCGGCGTGCTGGTCATCGAGGGTGGTCCCGGTACGGGCAAGACCGTTGTGGCACTGCACCGCGTCGCCTACCTGCTCTACACCCAGCGCCAGCGGATGGAACGTCACGGCGTACTGGTTGTAGGCCCGAATGCTGCCTTCCTGACACATATTTCGCGGGTGTTGCCGTCGCTGGGAGAGACCAACGTGGTGTTCACGACGGCGGGAGATCTGTTGCCGGGGCTGAAGGTCACGGCAGAGGATGGGACGGATGCGGCGCGGCTCAAGGGCTCGTTGCAGATTCTCGACGTGCTCGCGGCGGCGGTCGCCGATCGGCAGCGGACCCCCGCGGAGCCACTGCGGATCCAGCTCACCGATGTCGCGGTGCGCATCGATGCCGATATCGCGCAGTGGGCCATCGACGAGGCGCGTGCGAGCAGGCTCCCGCACAACGAGGCGCGGGCCGTCTTCACCGACGTCCTGACGTGGGCGCTCACCGAGCGGGCGATCCCGCGCATCGGCAAGGGGTGGCTCACGCGTGAGGACCGCAAGGCCTGGGAGCACCTGCGCGCGGAGCTGCTGGACGAATTAGGGGATCACGAGGGTTTCGCCGCCGCGCTCGACGAGTTGTGGCCGACACTGACGCCGGAGACGCTGTTATCGGAGCTGTACACCTCACCAGAGCGGCTGCGTGCTGCCGGTGCGGATTCGGCGCTGGCACGCGCCGTCGGTGACGCGTGGACGGTCTCAGACGTCCCCCTGCTCGACGAGCTGATCGATCTGGTCGGCCGCGACAAGGCGGCGGAAGACGCCGCCGAGCGTGAACGCAGGGCCGAGGCCGAGTATGCCTCCGGTGTGCTCGACATGATGACCGGTCGCGAAGACATGATGGACGATGAAGACCACCTCTTCGCTACTGATCTGCTCGGAGCCGAGGACCTGGCGGAACGCTTCACCGAACGCGACACCCGCGACCTCGTCGAACGTGCGTCGGCCGACCGGGACTGGACATACGGGCACGTTGTGATCGACGAGGCGCAGGAACTGTCCGAAATGGACTGGCGAGCGTTGATGCGCCGCTGCCCGAGCCGTTCGTTCACCGTGGTCGGGGATCTGGCTCAGCGCCGATCGGTGGCCGGTGCCACCTCCTGGGACGCGATCCTGGCGCCGTACGTACCCGGACGTTGGCTGTACCGGGCGTTGTCGGTGAACTATCGCACTCCCGCCGAGATCATGGCCGTTGCCTCGGCGCTGCTGGCCGAGTTCGCGCCGGGCACCCAGCCACCAGAATCCGTTCGTTCATGTGGCGTCCTACCCTGGTCCAGGCATCTCGCCGAGGATCAATTGTCAAAAGCCATCGAGGAATTCACGCATGACGAGGAGTCTCGGGAGGGTACGAGCGTAGTGATCGGGCCGCCGGGCGTGCCGGGCACGGTGCCCGCTTCGGAGACCAAGGGCCTGGAGTTCGACGCCGTGCTGGTGGTGGCACCGGAACGGATCCTGGCCGACGGCCCACGAGGTGCGGCCGAGCTCTATGTGGCACTCACTCGTGCCACCCAACGCCTCGGGGTACTGCACGTGGCGCCCTTGCCGCAGGCGCTCGTCGGCCTCACCGAAACCACAGCCGACCCGGGCTCGGTTCGCCGGGTCGTGCCAACGAGCGTCGCCCAATAGGGCAGGATAGACACCGCCGTCGCGGCCTTGCGATGAGCCGCTTGCGTGAAGAGCGGAAGCAGTGGGCCCGATGGCTGTGCTTTGTGCACAGGCTTTGTGGAACCCGTACCGAGGAGGCGTGATGACTCGCGATGTGAGCCGCACCGGATATAAGCGGGTGCTGCTCAAGCTCGGCGGCGAAATGTTCGGCGGGGGAGCCGTCGGTCTTGACCCCGATGTGGTCCACCGGGTGGCCAGCCAGATTGCTGAGGTGGTCCGCAGCGGTGCCGAGGTCGCGGTCGTGATTGGCGGCGGCAACTTCTTCCGAGGCGCGCAGCTGCAGCAGCGCGGCATGGAGCGGACGCGTTCGGACTACATGGGCATGCTCGGCACAGTCATGAACAGCCTTGCACTCCAAGACTTTCTGGAAAAAGAAGGCATTGTCACGCGCGTGCAGACCGCCATCACCATGGGGCAGGTCGCCGAGCCCTACATTCCGCTGCGGGCCAGAAGGCATCTTGAGAAGGGGCGCGTCGTCATCTTCGGCGCCGGTATGGGACTGCCGTACTTCTCCACCGACACCACCGCTGCGCAGCGTGCATTGGAGATCGGCGCCGAGGTGGTGCTGATGGCCAAGGCGGTCGACGGCATCTTCACCGATGATCCGCGCGCCAATCCCGACGCCGAGTTCCTGCCCGAGATCACGCATCGCGAGGTCATCGATCGTGGCCTGCAGGTCGCCGATGCCACCGCGTTCAGCCTGTGTATGGACAACCGGATGCCGATCCTGGTGTTCAACCTGCTTACCGAAGGCAATATCGCCAGGGCGGTCGCAGGTGAGAAGATCGGAACGCTGGTAACACCATGATGGGAGATCAATCGTGATTGACGAGGTTCTTCTCGATGCCGAGGAGAAAATGGAAAAGGCCGTGGCGGTCGCCCGCGATGACTTCGCGACGATTCGCACCGGGCGTGCCAATCCGAGCATGTTCCAGCGGGTAGTCATCGACTACTACGGCACGATCACGCCCATCACGCAGGTCGCCGGCATCAATGTGCCCGAGGCCCGTCTGGTGGTCATCAAGCCCTATGAGGCCAATCAGCTCAAGGCCATCGAGGATGCGATCCGCAATTCGGACCTGGGTCTGAACCCGAGCAATGACGGCAGCATCATTCGCGTCGCCGTCCCGCAGCTCACCGAGGAACGTCGCCGAGAGCTCGTCAAGCAGGCCAAGGGCAAGGGCGAGGACGCCAAGGTGACGCTGCGCAACATCCGTCGTAAGGCCAATGACGAGCTCAACCGGATCAAGAAGGACGGCGAGGCCGGCGAGGACGAAGTAGGCCGCGCGGAAAAGGATCTGGACAAGACCACGTCCCAATACGTGACCCAGATCGACGAGTTGGTGAAGCACAAAGAAGGCGAGTTACTGGAGGTCTAGGGGCCCCGGTAATGACGACCATGGGAGACACCGACGCTTCTCCGGCCCCCGACGCGCCCCCTTCGGGGGCGAAGTCCCGAGCCGGACGTAACCTGCCGGCCGCCATCGGCGTTGGCGTTGTCCTCGCCGCCATGATCATTTTCTCGCTGCTGTACCAGAAGGAGATCTGGGTCGGCATCATCTCGGTCTTCCTCGGGATCGCGATGTGGGAGGTGACCAAGCGGCTGCGCCAGGCCGATATCTCGGTGCCGTTCATCCCGCTGTTCTTCGGCGGGCAGGCGATGATCTGGCTGACGTGGCCGTGGGGGACGGCCGGTGCGCTTGGCGCGTTTGGTGCGACCGTCGTGGTCTGCATGATCTGGCGTCTGGTTGGGCACGGCTTGAACCAGCAGCCCGTGAACTATCTGCGCGATGTCGCGATCACGGTATTCGTCGCCGCATGGGTCCCGCTGTTCGCGTCATTCGGCGCGCTGCTGGTCTATCCGGAAAACGGTGCGGAGCAGGTGTTCTGTCTGATGCTCGGTGTCACATTCTCCGATATCGGCGGCTACGCGGCGGGCGTCTTGTTCGGCAAGCATCCGATGGCGCCCGCGATCAGTCCCAAGAAATCCTGGGAGGGCTTGGCGGGTTCCCTGCTGGTAGGGACGACCGCCTCCACCCTGGCGGTGACGTTCCTGCTCGGGCATCACCCATTCGTCGGTGTTGCCCTGGGCATCATGCTCGTCATCACCGGAACGCTCGGCGACTTGGTCGAGTCCCAGGTCAAGCGCGACTTGGGTATCAAGGACATGGGCACGTTGCTGCCGGGACACGGCGGCATCATGGATCGGCTCGATTCGCTGCTGCCCTCGGCCGTCGCCACCTGGATTGTGTTGACTCTCTTTATCTAGGCTGCGCAGGCACGTCGGTACAGCTCCGTTTGATAGACCCCGCTCACTGTTGCGGCGATAAGGACGGCGACCGCCACCCAGAGCCCTCCGCACAGTCCGAGTGCACCGGAGAGCGCTCCGTCATTCACCGCGGCTGCCGCGAAAAGTAGACCGACGCCCGGCAGCACCAGCACGAGGGTGAAGACGCGAAGGCATATCTGGGCAATGACGTTCTTGGAGAGCAGGCGTCGGAGCATGTTCTTGGCGTCCTTGATCGCGCCCAGGGTGCCGATGTCTTGTAGGACCATTGCCGGAAGCACCTGAAACGACACCGCACGCCACATGAGGTCGAGAAACCGTCCGATGAAGATCACGTGGAGGATGTTTCCGACGTACAGGAGGTTCTCGTCGATGACTCCGATGCCCCAGGTGACGGCCGTGTCGACGAGAGCCCAGGGCAGCAGTCGCTTGCGGTGGCGGGCGGCCGTCGAGAAGCCGTTGGCGAAGTTCGGCGCTCTGCCCTCCAGCGCGTCATTTGCCTGTGCGATGAGAGCCGTGAGCCAGAACATCATGAGGTAGACGAGGACGGCGTAGTCGACGGCCAAGGCGGCACGGACGAACTGCGGCGCGGTCTTGTCGATGTTCGGTGGTAGCAGAAGCCCCAGAGCTATCAGGATCACCACGAACAGGAGGGCCGTAAGGGCGGCCGCGAGGGGGAACAGTACGAGGGCTTTGTGGCGGCGCAGGAGACGTGTCGATGTTCTGAATACGTCCCACGATGTCGACAGAGCGTTGGATAAAGCCACCAAGTCCCCTGATAATTCGTTACCTGTGTTACACAAGTTATCAGTGTGACGCGTGAGATGTAAGGAAGCGTGACATGCGCCACGGGACGCTGGGAACGATTCCGGTGCTGCTTAAGGACGATTAGCGAGTCTTGAGCGCCTGTCGCAGGTCCACTCCGGCGAATGGTCCCGGCACGTGGCCGTCAACCGTGAACCGGTACAGGGCGGTCTGGAAAATCCCGGTGAGCGCAGCCCCGATGATGGACGCCGCCAGGATCCACAACACACCGAGCGCCGCGAACACGCCCGTCACAGCGCTCACATTCGCGGCGATCCCCAGGTAGACCAACCCGATTCCAGGCAGCGTCAACATTGCGGTGAAGAAGCTCAGTCCCACAATGCCGACGACGTTCTGCCCCCAGGCGTTCTTGAGTGTTTCCTTGGTCTTCTTGATCGCGTCGATGGCACCGAGATTCTGCAGCACGATCGTGGGCAGCACCTGGAAAGAGACCACGCGCCACGCGACATCGAGCAATCGCCCGACGAATGGCACCCGCTCCTCGACGGCGCTGATGATCCAGGAGACCACGCCGGTGATGAGAACCCAGGGCAGGAGGCGGCCACCGTGCTGGGCCGCCGTTGAGATGCCCGCTGCGACGCTCGGATCTCCACCCTCCAATGCGATGTTCGCCTGCGAAATGAGGGCCGCCTGCCAGAAGGTCGTGACGTACATCAGCACGAAGAACCCGAGGGCGAAGACAGGGTAGAAGAGCGGCGGTACCGAATCTCCGGTCGTCGCGGGCAGTAGCAGGACTCCGAGGGCCACCATCCCGATCAGCACGAGCAATGCGGTAAGCCCGGACAAGATCGGGAAAACGACGAGCTCCTTGCGAGAGCTGAGCACCTTCGCGGATGTCTTGAAGATTTGCCACGACGTCGACAGCGTGCTGGCGAAGGCCATCAGATTCCCCCTGGTCATTGACGGATAGTGAGGCCCAAGATACCAGTGTGCTAGCTGCTCACCCTGGTGGCTGGTTTGATGGAAAACATGTCTCGCCGCGATGTTCAGATCCCCACGCCCGACGGGCACTGCCCCGCAACTCTGCACGTGCCGGACAAGCCCGGACCCGCTGTCATCGTCTATCCCGACGCCGGCGGTGCCCGCGAGGTCATGCGGGAGATGGGGGACCGACTTGCGGCGTTGGGATACGTGGCACTGGTGCCCGATGTCTACTACCGCGAAGGTGATTGGAAGCCATTCGATCTGGCGACCGCATTTGGAGATCCGGAAGAGCGTGGCCGTCTCTTCGCGACGATGGGGACACTCACCCCTGCGCGGATCGATGCCGATGCGGGTGCCTTTCTGGAGTTCCTCGCCCAGCAGCCCGAGGTGACGAGCGGCACGGTGGGCCTGACCGGCTATTGCATGGGAGGACGAATCTCGTTGCGGGTAGCGGCGACTCATGCGCCCCGGGTGGGCGCGGTTGCCTCATTTCACGGCGGCAATCTTGCCAACGCCGACGACCCGAACAGCCCCCACCACATCGCCGACCGGATTGCCGGCGTCGTGCTGGTCGCCGCCGCGCAGGAGGACGCATCCTTCCCACCTGAGCAGGAGCAGCTGCTGGCGCAGGTGCTGACCGATGCCGGGGTGCGGCACACCATCGAGACGTATCCCGCCAAGCACGGATTCGCAGTGACCGACAACGCCACCTACGACAAGACTGTGGCCGAGCGCCATTGGCGAGCCCTCGAAGAGCTCTACGGTGCACAGCTGGGCGTCTAATGCTCTTCGAGCCGAGGCTGCGGGCCGGAATCCACGATGGCACCATCTCGGTGGCGTACCGGCGCTGGAAGCGCCCGCAGGTGAAGGTGGGCGGTCGCTACCGTGTCGGCTCGGACCGCATTCGTTCCATGACCGCCTTCGACTTCATCGAGGTCGATGCCGTCGACGAGATCACCGCACACGACATCGACGATGCCGACGCGCTGTTGGCCGGGTATCCCTCGGCCGAGTTGGCCCGAAGCGATGTCGGTGCGAGTGGAGCCGACCCGTTGTATCGCTTGGCATTTCGCAAGGTTGCCATGGCCGATCCACGTGCGGAGCTGGCCTCGTCGGCGGCTCTCTCGGCCGAGGACGTTGCCGACATCGATGTGCGACTGGATCGGATGGACCGCAGCGCCAGACCAGGGCCCTGGACCCGTGAGGTGCTGCGAGAGATCTCCCGGCGTCCGGAGGTGCGGGCCAAAGACCTCGAATCCTGCTCGCGTTGGCCCGATTTGGCGACCTTCAAGGTGCATGTGCGCAAGCTCAAGAACTTGGGTCTGACCCTGAGTCTGCCCGTGGGCTATCGGCTCTCGCCGCGCGGTGAGGAGTATCTAGCCCGCGTGCCGGATTAGCAGCTGAATTCCCGACCACTGCCGTCGCTCGGGGTGACCTCTTTCAGGCAGCCGAATGGTTCAATCCCGGCGTCGCTGATCCGAATGGCGGACCGTGTCTTGGTGTTCTCGCAGAACAATCCGGAAGTCTCACTGCGGCAACCAAAGTCTCCGAACGTGAGGCGGCCGCCGTAGTCGAGCGGATTTCCGTCACCGCTTTGGAAGGGTCCCGGATCTCCGTGTAGTCCGCCCACCGTGACCTGCTGGCCATTGAAATTGGTCCATCCGCCGACCCAGTTGCCCTCGATGCCGCTGGGCGGCTTTGGCGGATTTGTGAGGTTGACCAGGC